>OMSP01000137.1 GCA_900313775.1 uncultured Eubacteriales bacterium | reverse complement strand
GGCAAATGCAGAGCTGTAACCGTTGGTGATGCGGATAGCCATAGCGATCTCCGGTTCTTCATAGGGAGCATAGCCGACAAAGAGACCATGGTCAGGATGCACACGGCTCTGTTGTGCCGTACCGGTCTTCCCGGCCATCTTGAATCCGTCTTCGTGGAGCACGAAGAACGGCTTACTCTCATCCGTAGCTTTATGCATACCCTTATGTACGGCTGTCCAGGCCTCCTCCGGAACGTCTTTCAGGTCGTTTTTCCCCTTCTGCTCACTCTTCTTGATCGTCTTTCCCTTTGCGTCCTTTACTTCATTGACCAGTGTCAGGTCATATCTCATTCCGCTATTCGCGACTGTCTGTACGTATTTGACCAATTGGGTCGTCGTATAGTTGTTTGTGCCCTGCCCCATGGCTGAAGGTACCGCGGCAGTGTCCGATATCTTCGGAGCGGATTCGGTGAGCTCGATACCCGATTTATCTGCGAATCCGAATGCGCGGGCATATTTTCTCAGTTTCTGTATACCCAGCGAACTTGAGAACGTCCCGTCTGCCGTCAGTCCGAGATTGTAACCTACCTGGTTAAAGAAAGAGTTGCAGGATACAGTCAGCGCCTTGACCACATCGATCGAGCCGTGTCCCCTGGGGTGGATCCAGCACTGGATCGGCGGTTCCACCTTCCAGAAAGTTCCGGTACAGCGGACATGAGTATCAGTAGTTATCGCACCCTCTCCCAGTCCGGAAATGGCCGTCATCATCTTATAGGTCGATCCTGGCGCAGTGCGCACCTGAGTCGCCTTGTTGTACAGCGGGCTCGAACTCATGGACGACAGACGCTTGAAGTATTTGTTGTCCATGATATTGGAGAGCCTGTTGTTGTCGTAGCCCGGATATGAGACGCAGGCCAGGACCTTGCCGGTCTTGACATCAGTGACAACGGCAGAAGCGCTGCAGGGCTCCGTGCCCAGCTGACCCGGTGTAAGAGCCAGTGTCTGTATCTCGTGAAGCATAAAATTATAAGGCTTCATAGAGCCGCTTGCCAGCTGCTTATACACACCGTCAGTCTTTTTGAGAACTCCCTGTTCGTACAGCATCATGCACAGCTGCTTGCCTGTTATCTTTTTCTCCCTGATGAGGTATTTGATCACGATCTTCCGGAAAGCATGATTGGCAGCAGCATTGTCTTTCAGGTACTCAATGACAGCCTGATAGATCTGGGAAGCGTCTGAATAGGTGGACGATTTGCCCAGATAAGGCTGCAGCAAAGTCATGTCGATCCAGCCTTTTGAGATCACATAATTCATATAGTCATAGGCGTTGACAGTCTCGTCTTTGACCCAGGCCTTCACCATATCATCAGTATTGTCGACCTGTTCCCCGATGATGATACCCGCATCATCAGTCAGCACACGATCGACCAGGCAGGTCAGATAATTCTGCATCTCGACACTCAGATCCTTGAAAACCTTGCCGCCTGGGTCTTTCATGATCTTAAGCGCCTTCTTCAGCTGCTCTGAAGTACCGTCATCGACGGCCTGCGCAACAGCCTTCTCGTTCTTCTGTGCTTTGCTGTTCCACATATGATCCATGTCGAGCACTTCGTTGTTGAAGAGGTCATAGTACACATCGCCTATCGGCGTCTTGAGTTTGAAGGTATCATTCACGGAATGGGGATCAAACTCCAGATCCGGGATCAGCCGGCTGCAAAGGATACCGGCAAGTTTCTGTTCGATCAGCTGATAGACTGCCTTCTGAAGATCGCTGTCGATCGTCAGGTATACATCATTGCCTGCCGACGCCTGCTTTGTCTGTTTGCTGGAAAGGATGCGGCCCGTATTATCCACATAGAGTTCCTCTTCGCCTTTACCGCCCTGCAGATACTCATCAAGCGACTGTTCCAGACCGGCCTTTCCGATGACGTCGGTCCTCTCATAATCCTTGTTGTCGCTGATCAGCGTCTCATACTCCTCAATGGAGATATCGCCGGTATAGCCGATCACCGGCGCAAAATACTTGGAGTCATTATACTTTCGGACATATTCTTCGGATATGTCCACGCCGGTCAGATCCACCTTATTTTCCTTGATTGCGGCTACAGTCTTGTCCGAGACATTCTCTGCAATACTGGTGCTGATATATTTCTGATAATTATTCAGACCCATCCGGTAACGCACATTGACCAGCTTCAGCGTGGTTGACGCGTCCAGCTGTTTGGTATCGATGTCATACCCGTATGTATCGTCAGTACACAGATAATTGATCAGATCCCCGGCTGATATATTCTTCTGTTCATTGGAGAGCTTATCGATCGTCGTATATCCGAAGACATCTGCGAGGAAACGAAGCTTGGAGGTGCCGGTATCTCTGAAAGCATATCCCTTCTCCGTCATTTCTATGCCGAAAGACGAAGTATCGACGGAATCTCCGTTGGATTCGATCAGATCGATCGTGCGAAGTATGATTGCATTCAGCATACGGTTTTTCTGATCGCGGTCCTTATACTGTCCTTCGTCCTCGATCGTCACTGAGTATGCAACGGTATTGTACGCCAGGAGGTTGCCGGCGGAATCATAGATATTGCCTCGCGTCCCGCGGAAGGTCTTGGTTTTTCTGATCTGAAGCGCATACTCTTCTTCATACTCCTGCCCGTGGATGATCTGCAGACTGAACACTTTGCGGATAAGATTACCAAAGAGAAGGACCAGTACGAAGGTCAGTATAAAGACGCGTGAAGTAAACAGTTTAAGCGCCCTTTTTCTTATCTGCTCAAACAAATTTACCGGATCTCCTTTGCTCGAAATCATAAGCAAAACGGCTGTAACGGATGATCAGCGGATACAGCATCAGCGTCACGAGAACAGTAAAGAGCAGTTCGGGAAGTATGATGCGGAACAGATAAGTTCCAAAGGCAAAGCGGCCGCGCAGGAAAAACTGGGTGACGCAGACGATCAGTCCGAAGACCAGATCGCTCACAGCGACAGCTGTCAGCGGCAGCCTTACGTCCTCATCGAAAAACAGGCTGTGAAAGCGGCCGTTGAAATAACCGATGATCAGAAAGATCAGCGCATAATAACCGATCAGCTCTCCGCTGGAGATATCCCAGAACAGACCACAGACGAAACCGACCCATATTCCCTCTTTCTCTCCTATCATAAAACCGGAAAGAGCCGTAATGATCAGAAGCAGATTGGGGCGTACGGAAGCAAAAGAGATGCTGCCGAACAGCATGCTCTGAGCCAGAAACGCGACCAATATGATCAGTATTTTTATGATAAAACGATAGCGGTTCAAAGAACTCCTCAGTCTTTCTTATTGTTCTGTTTATCCAGTTCGACCTTGGTCTTTGTAATCACCAGTACATCCTGAAGATCCGAGAAATCAGCGGCCGGCGTAATAGTCCCGTGCCGTGTAAGTCCGTTCTTGTCCGTCTTGATCTCGCTGACATAACCGATCAGTATACCCTGAAGATACTTATTGCTGATATAAGAAGTGACCACCTGCTCGCCCTTTTCTATCTCAGCGTCGCTCACAGGCAGATCCTCGAAACGTATTTTGCCGGAACCTATCAGCCTCAGATCCCCGCGGATCATACACTTTTCACCGGTCGAAAGCATCATGCCTGAGACATAGCTGGTGTCATCTATGATGGAACGCACGGAAGCCCAGTTCGGCCCTGTCTCGGTCACTATACCGACAAGACCGGATCCGGCCATGACATTCATGCCCGGTTTGATACCGTCTTTCTTGCCTTTGTCTATTGTAAACACATCAAACCAGTTGCTGGTATTGCTTGCAATGACACGGGCGCCGGTCTTTTCATAATCTGCATAGTTCTGATCCAGCTTATATAATCCCTCCAGGCGCTCCAGCTCCTTCTGGTTCAGAGCCAGCTCACCGTTTTCAACGGTGAGGTCATCTATCTGCTTCTGCAGTTTCTTGTTTTCAGTTCGAAGCTCCTTGATCGTCTGAAAATTCTGTGTCACATCCACCGTCCAGCGACCGATGTGGTTCAGACCTTTCTGCATCGGCACGACTGTGTAACCTGCGATCACACGGAAGGGTCCTCTGGTCATCTTGGACAGAAGCGAAAGTCCCATCAGTATTACGCAGATGGCGGCAAAGATCAGCAGCAAATGCCGGCTTTTGATTTTGATATTCTTGACTGATTTCATGATTATGCCCAGCGCTCCGTGTCTTCCTCCATGGAATACGCGAGTTCATTCAATTCCTCCAGCTTGACTATCTGCTCCAGTCCCCTTACCGAACACATCTCAGGTTTGCGTGAAGTATGCACATGCAGTCCGGTCGCGCGGTTGATATACTGCGGCAGACCGGTCATCCTTGCCAATCCGCCCGCCACATAGATCCCGTCATTCAATATGATCCTGTGTATCTCCGGCGGTGTCCGTTCTATGAGCGACAGGATGGCTTCCACGCATTGTTCCAGAAGATCTTTCAGAGAAGCCCGTACCAAAGAAGCAGGAATCTGTTTGACTGTCGGAACACCGTAGAGCAGATCGCGCCCTGCGATCTTGACAGTGCGTCCGCTTCTGTCGTCCTTGATGCCGACCTTCATCCTCAGTTTCTCGGCAGTGGTCAGTCCGATCAGAAAATTGTAATGATGCCGAACACGCTCTACGATCAGCCTGTCCATCACTCTCCCGCCGATCGGGAGGCGCTGATTAAAGACCAGCCCGCCGGCAGCGATAACAGACAGTTCCAGCGTCTCTCCGCCAAAATTGGCAACGAAGACTCCGTCAGATCTCTGAACGTCAAGCCCGAGACCGATCGCGTCTGCGACTCCGCGCTCGATGACCTTGACAGAGCGTGCCTTCGCCGAAGAGTGAACGAGCAGATCAAAGAAAGCCCGCTTCTCCAGCTCAGTAACGTCAGCCGGAACAGCGATCGTATACTCGCCGCCCGCAGCGAAAGTGCTGCCCGCATCCAGAAGATACTGCAGCAGATCCTGAATATGCTGGAAGTCAGAGATGACGCCCTCATGCATAGGAAAGACGACCTCTATATCCGGAGGCGTTTTCTCATACATGGCAAAAGCATGGTCGCCGACCGCAAGCAGCGCACCGCTGCTGTCAACGGCAACTACATTCTTTTCCGTCCATATATTGTCTTTTTCCAGATCATAGACCTTGATCTCATATGATCCAAGATCTATGCCGTACACATGATGTTTAGCCATAGGTCTTCCGTATCATTAACTAAACCTGCACAGGGAATCAACGCGAAACACGCATCAGAACGGAACCTTTGACGGTTCCTTTCGCAGATCACACTCCCCTGTCATGAACATTGTCAGTATAGCATAGATCGCTCATCTTGTACACCGCGCTCAGACGCTGAATCCGGCCAGACGCCCGGTGGCAAACGCCCAGTGCAGATTGTATCCGCCGCAGATCCCGTCTACATCCAACAGCTCGCCGGTTACATACAGACCCGGAATATCAAAGCACTCCATGCTGGCTGGGTCTATCTGGTCCGTCACCACTCCTCCGGTGCACACCTGTGCCTGGACAAGACCGCCTGTTCCGGTCACCGGAACGACAAGCTCAGTCATGATATCGGCCAGGCTCTCCAGTTCCTGATCAGTCAGATCTCTGCAGTATTTACCTTTGCCGAAGCCGGCGAGACGAAGCAATACGCCTGCAAGGTTTTTTGGCAGAACACCATTCAGAAAGCTTGCGGCAGGATAGTCTCCTATCTTCTCCCGTCTTGCTTTCAAACTTTTTCCCGTTTCCTCCGCTGTCTTCTCTCCACTGCCGAAACAAATACGTGCGCTGACTTTACTGCCTTCTGCCAGAGAACGCGAGGCGTATCGACTCACCTGAAACGCAGGTATGCCGGATATACCGTAAGATGTCAGCTGAAGCTGGCCCTGTGATGATGCAACTGGACTGCCGTCAGATATAAGAGTGATACTGCCATCGCATCTCACTCCCTGCCATGACTTTGTATAATCTGCTTTCAGATGCAGACTCGTCAGAGCCGGCAGTGGTTCACGCACCGTTAATCCCATCTGTTCCGCAAGCCGGTATCCGGATCCGTCTGAACCTGTCTTGGGAGCAGCTGCCGAACCTGCAGCCAATATCACTGTCTCAGCCGACCAGGTCTTCTGTACCGTCTGGACTTCAAACAGCTCTTGCTTCTTTCTGATCGACATCACTTTCGCCCCGGTGATGACTCGCACACCGGTTCCTTCAAGTTGCAGCCGCAGTGCATCCAGGACACTTGATGCCTGCTCGCTTCCGGGGTAAACGCGTCCGTCTTTTACCGTGGATTCGATACCGATATCCGAAAACCAGTCGATCAGATCTCTGTTGGAGAACTTACCGATAACGGACGAAGCAAAAGAACCGGCGGCCTCATGATAACATGATGGATCAAGTATCTCATTGGTAAAATTACACTTACCGTTTCCTGTGACCAGTAACTTTTTCCCCACGCGGTCATTCCCTTCCAGAAGGACGACTTCTCTCCCGCGTGCAGCTGCCGTGACAGATGCCGCCATACCGGATGCCCCTCCGCCGATGACCAGGACCTGTGCTCGATCACTCATGCACTTCCACCAGCCTTTCGTCCACAAGCTGCTGTAATGACTTCATAATGCCAAGTTTAGCGTGCGGCCAGGTAAGCCCTCCCTGGAAGTATACAGCATACGGCTCTCTTATCGGAGCATCGGCACTCAATTCGATCGATGATCCTGATACAAAAGCGCCGGCAGCCATGATCACCTGACAGTCATATCCGGGCATATCCCATGGCTCCGGAGTGACATAGGCATCGACCGGCGCTCCCGCCTGGATGCCTCTGCAAAAAGCTATCACGCGTTCGGCCGATCCCAGGGTCACCGCCTGAATGATATCATGCCGCTCATCATATTTGCCCGGCAGAACGTCGAAACCGAGATCTTCATAGACAGATGCGGCAAAGATCGCTCCTTTCAGAGCGGAAGCCGTCACTGTAGGCGCCAGAAACAACCCCTGATAAAAGGCCGGAAGAACAGACAGGGAAGCTCCCACTTCTTTTCCCAGCCCCGGTGAGGTAAGCATATAGGCGCATTGTTCGATCAAATCGCCTCTTCCAGCGATATATCCTCCCAGCGGTGCCAACCCTCCTCCAGGGTTTTTGATCAGCGAACCGACTGTCAGATCGGCTCCCAGATGACTCGGTTCGACATCCTCGACAAACTCTCCGTAACAATTGTCTACCATGCAGATGATCGATGGGTCGATATCCTTGATAAATGCTATAAGCTCTCCTATCTGTCTCGCGGAAAAACTCGGCCGCACCTGATAACCTTTGGAGCGCTGAATCGTCATCATGCGAGTCTTTTCAGTAATACTTTCCCTGATCGCATCATAATCAAAACTGAAATCATCCTTAAGCTCTATCTGTTTATAGCTCACTCCGTACTCTGCAAGAGAATTACGTGCCTCTTTGATACCGATGACTGACTTGAGTGTCTCATATGGCTGCCCTACAGGAGATATCAGCTCGTCTCCGGGCCTTAAGACCGCGTGCAGAGCCAACGACAGAGCGTGTGTGCCGCAGGTGATCTGGGGCCGTACAAGTGCGTCATCCGTGCCGAACAGATGAGCATAGACCTTCTCAAGCTTATCACGCCCCACATCGTCATATCCGTATCCGTTGGTGGAAGCAAAGCATGCCGCATCCACACGCGCCTGCTGCATCGCATCGATAACGCGCAGCTGTGCCGCTTCTGCATTTTCATCGATCGCGTCGAATCGCGGACGCAGTTCTTCCAGCTCCTTCTGTGCAAATCCGATGACCGGAGCGGTCAATCCGAATCTCTCATACAGTTGACTGTCTATCATAATTCGCTCACTTTCTCATTTCAACAGATACGCAGCCACCCCGCTCAATAGACCGATAACAGCACCGGCCGTGACATCTGTCAGATAATGTACTCCTCCCAGCACACGCGATGCGGCTATGACCACTCCCAGCGCGAGAACGATCGCTCCAAGCACGGGATGCGCAAGAGCTGTCAACACACTTCCGATCGCAAACGCGGAGCCCACATGCCGGCTTGGCATTGAACAGCTCTCACGGACGCGGGCAACTATCGGGCTGATATCCAGTTCATTGTACGGCCTTGGTCTGCCGATAGCTTTACGCAGGACTGTTATTGCCAGAAACGCAGCTGCAGGCACCGCTATCAGAAGTACCGTTCCTTTTCGGTCTCCGTTTGAGAGCTCCGAAAATATCCCTGCCAGATAGACCAAAGCGACAGGTATGACGAGACGCTCATTGCAGATCAGCACAAGATCTCTCAAGACGCGGCGCCGTCTGACGCAAAGATTGAGTTTTTTGTAAAACTCACCTGCCATCCGTGATCCCTCTCATGCTCAGATCTTGCCGGATCTTCGTCAGTATCTCACCTTCCGTGAAGTCACCGATATCAAACCATATTGCTCCCTTTTCCCTTTTGAACCATGTCAGCTGCCGTTTTGCATAATGACGGGTGTGAAGCGCGATCTCACTGATCAGGGCTTTGCGGTCCAATTCTGCTTCAGAATTCCGGAGAGCTTTGACAGTCTCTTTGTATCCCAAAGAATTCATGGACTGAGCCGCGTACGGCACCCCATCTGCCAACAGACGCCGCACTTCGTCTACCAGTCCTTCTTTCACCATCAGAGCAGCGCGGCGGTCGATCCGTGCATAGAGCTTCTTTCTGTCATCAGTCAACACGTAGAAAGCAGTCCGATAACGCGCTTTCTTCTCTGATTCACGACGGTTGTGTTCAGAAAAAGGCTCTCCCGTGTGCTCATAGAATTCCAGCGCACGGATGATCCTCCGTGTATTGTTCGGATGGATCAGTCGGGCACTCACGGGATCTACTGCCTCCAGACACTGATGGAGATAACCTTTGCCTCTCACTTTCTCGAGAGCCGAAAGTTCTTTTCGAAGCTTCGTATCGGTCCCCTCGTCGGTATCAAAGTCGATCCCGTACACGACAGCCTGAATATAAAAACCTGTACCGCCGACCAGTATCGGAATACGGCCCTCATTCAGCACCTCGCGGATCGCTGTTTCAGCCAGCGGCTGATAGTCAGCGACCGTGAAATCATCAGCGGGATCTGCCACGTCGAGCAGATAATGCGGTATAGACCGCATATCCTCCTTTGATATCTTGGCAGTACCGATATCCATCCCGCGGTAGACCTGCATCGAATCAGCCGATATAATGCTGCCGCCAATCTTTTCTGCCAGTCTGACTGCCAGTCCGCTTTTTCCGACAGCCGTCGGTCCGGCGATCACAATGAGAGGAGCGCGCATCATCATATTATCCTCTTGAATTTCTTATCAAGTTCCGCTCTGGTCATAGCGATCATCGTTGGTCTGCCATGCGGGCAATGATAGGGGTTCTCAAGCGAGAACAATCTCTTGAGCAGGGCATCCATCTGCTTTTCATCTACAGCGGTATTCCCCTTTACAGCGGCCTTGCAGGACAGGGAGGCTATCCGCTCTCTTATCATGTCCGGAGTCGCACGGCTGTTGATCTCCTCTTGAGCCCTGTCGAGTATCTCCGTGAAAAGGCTTTCCTCTGACAGTGAGTACAGATTTGCAGGCACAGCCGTCAGAGCAACCGCCTTATCGCCGAAAGGTTCGATCTCATATCCGAGACGTATAAACTCTTCACGGTAGCTGTTCAGCACCTGCTCCTGTCGTGCCGTCAGTCGGATCACCAATGGCGGGGTGACAAGCTGAGAGGTATGCCTTCGCTCTTTCAATGCCGCTAAAGTCTCTTCGTAGAGGATCTTTTCATGCGCAGCGTGCTGATCTACGATGTATAATGTCTGATCGGATTCGACCAGCCAGTATGTGCCGAAGAGCTGCCCGAGCAACCGATAGCTGCGCCCGGCGCGGTCATCCGAAGCCTCCTCCTTAAACAGAGCAAGCTGCTCACCGGCCTCTTTCTCTTCCCTTACTGCACGCTCAGCGGTCTGGCTCGCAGATTCCTTGGCATGGTAAGTCTGCACCCGATCCCGCATCTGCTCCATAAAAAAGCCAAGCTTCTCTTCCTTCGGAGCATTGGTCTTCGGTGTTTCCGCTTTTTTCCCTGCAGGCATCCGCACAGCTCTTTCCGTCTGCCCGACAGGTTCAGGTACGGAGACCTGCTCTACCAATCCTCCGCCGGCGAGCACTTCTCTCACAGCCGCGATGATCAATTCGCGCACGTCAGCAGTGTTTGTAAAACGCACTTCGCTTTTAGTGGGGTGAATATTGATATCGACTCTGTCAGGAGCAATATCGAGGTACAGCGCGCAGATCGGAAACCTGTGCTGCATCGTATAGCCTTTATACGCCTCCTCCAGAGCTTTTTCCAGTAATTGCGACCGAACGATGCGGTGATTGACAAAAAAAGCCTCCTGGGCTCTGTTACCGCGCGATACAGCAGGCGAACCGGTCAGCCCGTCAAGAACTATCCCCTGCTTCTGCGCATGCACCGAAAGCATATGCCTGCCGATCGTCGGTCCGTAAATGCGCATGAGGGTCTCTCTCAGATCACCCGTACCGCCGGTCACAAGTTTTTCCTGACCGTTAGTGACAAACCGGAAGGCTATCTCGGGATGTGACATCGCCAGTCGTTCAACTGTTTCATGCACGTGGATCGCTTCTGTCATCGGAGTTTTAAGAAACTTGCGTCTGACCGGCACATTATAGAAAAGCTGCCGGACAGTTACCGAGGTTCCCTCAGGGGCCCCCGCAGATTCAAGCGCCACCTGCCTACCGCCTTCTATCTCAATGCGCATACCCGTGTCACTGTCGTGCGTCTTAGTGATCAGTTCCACTTTTGAGACGGCAGCGATACTGGCCAGCGCCTCTCCCCTGAACCCGAGCGAGATGATCGACTGCAGCTCGTCGGCGTCTTTTATCTTACTGGTCGCGTGCCGTAAAAAAGCCAGAGCCACAGAATCAGCGTCTATACCTCTACCGTTATCCGTGACGCGGATCTGCCGGATCCCGCCTTCCGTTATATCGACATATATCCTGTCGGCACCGGCATCGATCGCGTTTTCCACCAGTTCCTTTACGACTGAAGCCGGCCTCTCTATCACTTCACCGGCCGCTATTTTGTCAATGGTTGACTCGTCGAGCAGATGTATGGTACTCATCCTGCTACCTCTCTTCCAGCTTTCTCTGAAGTCTGTCAAGCAGATTCAACGCCTCCAGCGGAGTCATCTCGGACAGATCCGTCTTTCTGACCAGATTCAGCACTTCTCGCTCGTCAGGAGACAGCGCAAGCTCCCAGGCACCGTCTGATGCAGCCGGCTGTCTTACGGGCGCCTGTATCTGCGTCGTATCAGCCTGGATCAGCTGACGCAGGATCGTCTCAGCCCGCTCCAGAACAGTGCGCGGCAACCCGGCCAGACGGGCAACCTGGATGCCGTAGCTCCTTGAAGCTCCGCCGGGTACGATCTTGCGCAGAAACACGATATCCTCTCCCTCTTCTCTCACATCGATCCTGTAGTTGACGACCCCCTCCAGTTTGCCCTCCAATTCGGTCAGTTCATGATAATGGGTGGCAAAAAGAGTCTTGGCACCTATTCTGTTCCTGTCACAGATATACTCGGACACTGCCCATGCAATACTCAGCCCGTCGTAGGTACTCGTCCCGCGTCCGATCTCATCCAGTATGATCAGGCTGTCTCTTGTCGCATTGCGGAGGATATTAGCCACCTCGGTCATCTCTACCATGAACGTGCTCTGTCCGCTTGCAAGATCATCAGACGCACCGACGCGTGTGAAAATCTTATCCACCAGAGGGATCTCAGCAAAAGACGCAGGTACGAAACTTCCGATCTGGGCCATAAGGACAATCAGAGCTGTCTGACGCATATAAGTCGACTTACCCGCCATATTCGGTCCTGTAATAATGGCAAAGCGGTGCTCCTCATTGTCCAGTTCCGCATCATTTGCAATAAACGCATGCGGCGGCATCATCTTTTCGACAACAGGATGCCGACCGTCCCGGATGACCATATGTCCGCCCTCGACCAGCGCAGGTCTCGCATAATTTTCGCGCTCTGCCACTTCAGCCAGTGAGGTCAGAACATCCAGACAGGCCAGTGCGCGAGCACTGGAAAGGATCCTCTCAAGCGCCTTCGCTGCCTCGTCACGCAGTTCGCAAAATACAGAATACTCTCTCTCGATCAGACGTTCCTGCGCACCGAGGATCCTATCTTCCACCTCTTTAAGTGCCGGTGTGATATACCTTTCAGCATTGGTGAGCGTTTGTTTGCGCATATAGTCGTCGGGAACCTGATCTTTATAGGAATTGGTGACTTCGATAAAATACCCGAAGACCTTGTTATACTTTATACGCAGTTTTTTAATGCCGGTCCTCTCCCTTTCCTTCTCCTCGAGAGAGGCAAGCCAGCCTGTGCCCTCATTCCTTGCCTGTCGGTCACGGTCGATCAATTCATCAAAACCGTCGCGAATGATCCCTCCTTCGCGTATCAGCAGCGGAGGATCATCCGTGATGCAGGAATGGATAGATTCACATATATCCTCAAGTCCGTCTATCTCATCCCGCAGTTTGGCGAGCAGACGGCTGCTGCATCCGGCAAGCAGAGATTTGACAGGCGGCAGCATGGCAAGTGAATCGGCGAGGGCCAGCATGTCGCGCGGATTCGCACTGCGATAAGCCACTTTCGACGCCAGCCTTTCCAGATCGTAGACAGGATTGAGGTACTCCTGCAATTCAGCCCGGTCCAACGCCCTGTCCTTAAGTTCAGTCACGGCGTCCTGCCTCAGCTCGATCGAAGCGCGGTTTGTCAGCGGCTGCTCAATATACTGTCTCAGCATCCTTGCTCCCATCGCTGTCTTCGTTCTGTCCAGGACCCAAAAGAGCGACCCTTTTTTCTCCTTCTGACGCATTGTCTCGCACAATTCAAGATTACGTCTTGTCGCTGCATCCAAGAGCATATATTCACCGGATCGGTAAAAATTCAGATGTGAAATATGATCGAGACTTCTCATCTGGGTCTCCGAAAGGTACTGGATCAACGCGCCTGATGCAGCGATGATCTCCCTCTCGTTCTCCAGACCCAGCGCTCCCTCCGAAGCAACTTTAAACTGTGACAGCAGGGCCCGCTTTGCCTCCTCTTCTTCGCACATCCATGACTCAAGGCAGAAGAAAGAAGTTCCGTACTGATCTTTCAGAAAAGTGAAATCTGCACCGCTCTCTTCAAAAAGCGTATTGTATACGACTTCTGACGGCTCGTATTTTGCGAATTCATCCATGAATCTCGCAAGACTGTCGACGGAAGTTGCATAGAACTCGCCTGTCGTCACGTCACAGACTGCTATGCCGAAGCGGACGGGGCGATAAAACACGCATAAAAGATACTGATTGCGGGAGGCATCGATCGACTGCATATCAAGATTGGTGCCGGGAGTCGCCACACGTACTACTTCACGCTTGACGATGCCCTTGGCTGTAGCAGGGTCTTCGACCTGATCGCAGATCGCCACTTTATAGCCCTTCTGCACAAGCTGATTGAGATATCCGTCCAGAGCATGGTGCGGCACCCCGCACATCGGCGCCCGTTCTTCAAGACCGCAGTCCCTGCCGGTGAGTGTCAGAGACAACTCTTTGGAGACGAGCTTAGCGTCATCGAAAAAGAGTTCATAAAAATCACCGAGCCTGTAAAAGAGCAGACAGTCCGCATACTCTTCCTTCGTCTTCATATACAGCTGCATCATCGGTGACAGTTTGTCACAGTCAATCTTCATCTGACACTGTCTCTCCCATCAAATAAAATCCTTTGCTCTCTGTGATCTTTACCGGTATTATCTTGCCGATCAACTTCGGAGATCCCTTGAAATGAACCAGTAGATTATGCGATATCCTTCCGCTGATCCACCCGTCGTTATGGCGGTTCTCCTGTTCCACCAACACCGGCATGATCCTTCCCGCGAACCGCCGGTTGCGCTCCCGCGCTGAGCAGTGAACTGCTTCAAGCACCTTATCAAACCACCGTGAAGCAGTTTCCCCGTCAACCTGATCTTCCATGGCTGCTGCCGGTGTTCCTGTCCTTCTGGAGTAGAGGAATGTGAACGCATTGTCAAAACCCGACCTCCCTATCAGATCGATCGTCTGATCGATGTCTGTCTCAGTCTCCGAAGGAAATCCCACCATTATGTCAGTAGTGATAGCGATATCGGGCATTGCCGAGCGGATCTTATCGATCAGCGCAAGATAGTCTTCTCTGGTATAATGACGGTTCATGGCCTGAAGGATCCTGTCACTGCCGGCCTGTACCGGGAGATGAATGTGCTCACAGATATTGTTGTGATCTGCCATTACCCTGATCAGATCATCCGAGAGATCCTTCGGATGAGAAGTCATAAACCGTATCAGAAGTTCACTGCTGAATTCTCCTGCAATACGATCGAGCAGCCATGCGAAGCTCTTCGGTCGATTCAAAGTCTTTCCGTAGGAATTGACATTCTGCCCGAGCAGCATGATCTCTCTTACACCATCCTCGCGAAGGTACCTGATCTCCTCGAGAATCTCTGACGGCTCTCTGCTTCGTTCTCTTCCGCGCACATAGGGCACAATGCAGTAAGAACAAAAATTGTTGCAGCCGTACATGATATTGACGCCGGCCTTGAACGGATAATTCCTTGCAGACGGGAGCCGGTCCGCATCATTCTCAGTGCTATCGATTATCTCGACCCTGGTAAAGCACGGTTGTTCTTCCAGCCTTGCGCGCAGAAGATCTTCGAGCAGATAAGGGAAGCGGTCCAGATTGAAAGTACCGAACACCAGATCTACAAAACCGTATTTGCTGCCTATTTCGTCTGTTACGCTCTTCTCCTGCATCATACAGCCGCAGAGCGCTACCATCATGAGGGGATTCTTCTTCTTATAACTCTTTACCTTGCCGAGTCTGCCGTAGACCCGTGTATTGGCATTCTCTCTGACAGTACAGGTGTTGTAAATAAGAAAATCGCAGTCTTCGCTGTCGGTAAGCTCAAATCCGCTGGCACTCAGAACACCCCGCAGCTTTTCGGAGTCTCGGGCATTCATCTGACATCCGAATGTGACGATGCAAGCGCGCGGCCTGCAGCCAAGCATGCTTGCATAATCGGTCACTGTCTGTTTCAATTGTCTTATGATCTCTGTATCCATCTGATCACTCTGCACGACAGACTCCGGCTTCCGTCACGATCCATGCTGAGGAGATGTCTCCCTCCAGTTCAGGGCTCCGGTCAACCTGCTGAAAGGCATAAGCCGTGATCATAGTCTCCGCATCCTTATGCCCTGACAAATACCTGTCATAATAACCTTTTCCGTAACCCAGTCTGTATCCCCTTCTGTCAAAAGCCAGACAGGGAAGAAGGACCAATGTCCGCCCGTCGGCTTCTCTGATCCTCGCATCATCAGTATACAGCGGCTCGGCTATACCGTATCTGCCAGTCTTCACCTCGGTGCTGCTCTCTATTTTAAAAAAAGCCATATGGCTGTCATCGAGACATACCGGCAAAGCTACTGTCTTGCCTTCCAGCAGTCCGGTATTTATCACTCTCTCTAAACAAGGCTCTCCTCTGTACGCCATATAGGCAAATACAGTGGCGCAGCTCTTCCAGAGCGCGGTTGAAGTGATCAGATCCGCTATGCGCTGATCCGCCGCGCTCTTTGTCTGCTGAGGCATATCCAGACGAAGTGACGCCATATCCTGTCTTATCCCGGCCCTGTTTTCTTCTTTGCGCTCTCCCATCCTATGTCAGTCCGTAATATCCGTAGGTCTTCGCAGCAGATGGAAACGGTCAAGAATCCTGACAAGACGGGCACCGCCGGGCATCTGCAGGATCTCGGGTCTTGTCAGTCCTCCGAGTGCAAGCAGCGCGATCATATAGGAAATCACTGCTACGATCATCGCCGGTATCGTCGCAAACAGACCGAGCTGCAGATAGACAAATAAACGGTAAGCAAGGAAGGTGATCAGTCCCATGATCACGGCCGCGATCAGCGGGATAACAAATGTCTTTCTCAGCTCCTGCTGATATCCTGTATACATACGAATAGATCTCTGATTGAGCAGGCACATACACAGAGAGAAGACGATATTGGCAATAACTACGCCGTATATGGACAGGTGAAATACGATCAGCATGATCAGCAGCGAGATCAGATGTATAAAGAGTGATATCGCGGCGTTCTTTACCGGAGTCATCATCCTGTCTATCCCTTGCAGCAACGCGTTGGTGACTGTGGAAAGACAATAAAAGACAACAGAAACGGATCCTATCCTTAACATCAGGGCCGGCGTGTTTATATTGCCGCTGTAGAGCAGATCGATAACAGGATGTGCCAGCACCAGATAACCGATGAAGCTTGGAATGGCCACTATCATTGCGAACCTAATGGCCAGCGCCATCTTGCTGAACATATCTGCGCGGCGGCCGTGGACCTTTTCCGCAGTCAGTGAAGGTATGACCGATACAGCCAGAGCATTGGCTATGGCAAGCGGTACATTGATCAGCGTATTATATTTGCCGGAGAACATGCCCAAAAGCGCCGAATACTTTTCTTCCGCAACGCCCTGAATAGACATAGTCTTTGCAAAGATCGCCTGATCCAGCACCTGACTGATATTGTAGATGGCCGTACTCATTATTACCGGCGCAATGGTCAGAAGCAGGATCTTAAACAAAGTACCGTAAGCTTCTTCCTGATCTGCCGCAGCGCGGCGATAACCGCGCAGCGGTCGCCGCATCATGAACAGCAGCCACAGTAAAAAGATCAGCGCGATCGTCGCACCGGCGACTGTTCCGAGAGTTCCTCCGGCGGCTCCGTATGCGCCGCTCAGATTTCCGGAGGCAGCATCTTTGGCCTTTGCCATGGCCTTAGCACCTACTTTGAAGAAGTAGCTGGCCGCGACAAGGCTGATGACCGCATTGACGATCTGTTCGAGTATCTGGGAAAATGCCGTCGGCACCATGGTCCCCATGCCCTGGAAGAAGCCGCGAAGCACCCCAAGTATAGCCACGATAAACAGACCGGGAGCAAGAACGCGAAGCGCATAAACTGAAAGATGCATGCTCATTATCTTCGTGGCTATAGCATCCGCGCCGAAGAAAACGATCAGTGCAACAGCACCTCCGACAGTCAGCGCAAAAATGATCGCCGTCTTAAAGACTTTTATGACGCCGTTGCGGTCGCCCTTTGCCTTTCTGGCAGAGACAAGCTTTGACACGGCCAGGGGCAGAGAATAAGAAGTCAGAAGCAGCGCTATCGAATAGATCTCAAAGGCAACGCCGTAAAAACCCTGACCCTCGTCCCCAAGGATATTGTTCATCGGGATGCGATAAGCCAGACCGATCACACGGGTCAGCATACCGGCAACAGCAAGTATGGCGCCCTGCATCAGAAAATCACTATTCTTTTTTCTACTGTTTGCTGCCATTATTCACTCCGTAAAACCTAAGATCTTCGTATCCCGAGCTTCTGAAGCACTTGCTCCTGCATCTCTTCCATAACGGATGCTTCCCTATCTGTTTCGTGGTCATATCCGCAAAGGTGAAGCGCACTGTGAGCTATCAAAAAGGCCGTCTCTCTTTTGACGGAATGACCATATTCTTCCGCTTGCTTTAATACCCGCTCTTTACAGACGGCCACGCTGCCAAGACAGTATCTTGCTGTATCGGGATCGTAAGCGTCTTCCGGAAGCGGATCAGGCCAAACGGCAGGCGCGTTCATATCGAAATTGGGGAATGACAGAACGTCTGTCACCGCATCGATCGAGCGGTATTGCCTGTTCAGTGTCCTGATTTCCTCCGCGCTGCAAAGCCACAGATCAACGCACATATCTGCCGGCGCCCCCGTCATACGCAGCACTTCAGCCAAAACGCTGTCGGCGACCGACTGAACATCCGGATCATCCGGGAGTCTAACGGCCCCTGTTTCCTCTATGTTTACGATCATTCTGTCTTCCTCCGGCCGATTTTGCCTCATAAACTTCATAGGCATCGACGATCTTTTGCACCAGCGGATGGCGAACGACATCCCGGCTTGTCAGCTCACAGATCCTTATTCCTTCGATCTTCTGGATCACTCTCACTGCTATCGTCAATCCGGATACCGCACCGGACGGCAGATCTTTCTGAGTCATATCGCCCGTTACCACTACCTTGGATCCGAATCCTATACGGGTAAGGAACATCTTCATCTGTGCCGGCGTCGTATTCTGTGCCTCATCGAGAATGATAAATGCACGGTCCAAAGTTCTGCCGCGCATATAAGCGAGAGGAGCGACCTCTATCAGTCCCCGCTCCGAACATTTGAGGTACTGGTCCGGCCCCATGATCTCATAAAGCGCGTCATAAAGCGGACGAAGGTACGGATCCACCTTGCTCTGCAGATCTCCCGGAAGAAATCCGAGATTCTCTCCTGCTTCTATCGCCGGACGCGTCAGGATGATGCGGTCGACGTCGTGATTCTTAAACGCAGTGATCCCCATCGCCATGGCAAGATATGTTTTACCGGTACCGGCCGGACCAAGTCCGAAAGTGATCATATTTTCCCGGATCGAATCCGTATAACGCTGCTGTCCTATCGTCTTTGGTGAGATCGGTTTGCCGCTCAGGGTATGACAAATAACATCCTCCATGGTATCTGCCATGGAAACTTCTTCGTGCGCCTGACCGATGGATACTGCATAATTCACGCTCTGCTCATCCAGCGTCTTTCCTTTCCGGTACAGCTCAGCCAGCTCATCTACAACGATGTGCGCCTCCTCGGCCTTTTCAGCGTCCCCGGAGATAAGCAGCATACCGTCGCGAAAGCTCATTGATATATCGAAAGTACTCTCGATCAGTTTTGCAAAACGATCATACTCTCCGAAAACGGCTTGCGCACAAGACGCATCCATGGCGATCTTTATATCTTTACTCGTTTCTTCCAAACGATTCTTTTCCTCCAAAGCTCATCGGTAATAATTCTTTTAACAGACAGGTCTTGATGTCTGCTCCGTCTTTCAAACAAACAACGAAACTCTCCGGATCACAAAACTCCGCCATTACCTGACGGCATACACCGCAAGGCGGACAGACCGAATCCGGTGTCTCTGTGGAGTTGCCGCCAACGATCGCTATAGCTTCAAAATCGCGTTCGCCTTCGCTGACGGCTTTGACGAAAGCGGTCCTCTCGGCACAGACAGAAGGCGAAAAAGCTGCATTCTCCACATTGCATCCGGTGTAGATCCTCCCGGAGGCTGCAAGCAGGGCCGCTCCGACACAAAACCCGGAATAGGGAGCATAAGCCTTTTTCCGCGCTGATTCCGCCTGCTCAATTAATCCTTCCCATCTCTGCATTTCTGATATCTCTCCTGATCAGCCGTTTGATCGCACCGACAGCGACATTGATCCCCCGCTGCATATCGTGCACCTGCCGGTTTTCCATGCCGGCCTTTTCCCTCTCCTGATTTGCGATCACCAAAAGAACCGTACCGATACGCACGCGAAGATAAGATGCGACGATGAACAGCGCTGCGGACTCCATCTCTGATGCCAATGCATCCAGCATCTTCCACGCCTGCCATTTATACATCAGTTCCCCTGCTGTCGGCATCACCTCCGGTCTGTGCTGTCCGTAAAAAGCATCTTTGCACTGAACCACACCGGTGTGATAAGGAATTCCCTGTTCGGATGCGCTCTTTACAAGCTGACTCGTTACTTCCCAGTCGGAAACAGCAGGAAACTCGATCGGAGCGTATTCCTTGGAAGTACCTTCCATCCGTATAGCCCCGGTAGCTATGACAACATCTCCGCCGCGCACCTTCAGATCGATACCGCCGCAGGTACCTACACGGATAAAACTTTTTGCTCCGCAGGCAACGAGCTCCTCGAGAGCGATCGCAGCGCTGGGCCCTCCGATACCGGTCGATGTGACACTGACCGGCGTGTCAAGCAGAGTTCCCGTGTAGGTCACGAACTCTCGCGAGTCACCGACCAAACGCGGTTCATCCAGGCACTCGGCGATCTTGGACGTTCGTTTGGGGTCTCCGGTCAGGATCACATACTCTCCGACATCTCCGGGTCCTACGCCGATGTGATACATTTTTCCGCTTCCCTCGGTATAGTCGATCATCTCATCGCTCCTCACAGGCGCTCATAATTGCGTTTGGTTATATCCGACAGTTTGCCGTCCGGACTCTCCAGGACTACCGAAAAGATCGTATTGCCCTTCGGCATATCGATCGGTCCTGTATACTCTTCAGATGTAATGCCGGGTTCGGTCCCGTCCATTGTATAGTAAGCTTTATACCCTTTAGGGATCTTGACCTTTATCTTCTGCGCACCGCTGTACTGTCCTGTACTCGGAGTGACAGCCGGCGCATCAGCGATCGGCAGTTCGATATTGTAATTGAAACTGACAGGAAGACTCTCAATGCCTTTCTTGTTGACGGCGATGGCCTGCAGTTCCGTTTCGCCCTCGGAGAGCTGGATCGGTTCAGTATAATGAGTCGAGTCCACTGTCGGTTCCGACCCGTTGACAGTGTAATAAATATCTTCGGATCCATCAGCTGTCAGCGAAACCTGCTGTACGTCATCGTACTCTCCCTCTTCCAGAGAGGCAGTTGGTGCCGGTGTATCATAATCACTTAGTTTTTCGCGTACTGACTCATCCTCTATATCGTCCAGAACTTCCGCTATCCTGTAGGACTGCTCAGAGTCGATAAAGAACTGAAAGATCACTTCGTACAGATCAGTTTGATCCGGATACTCGGCTATCACATTCAGCAGCTTCTTCTCAGGTGTCTTCAGATCATCTTTTTTCAAATAGACTTTATAGTAACCGGTATATGCCTTATCACGCGACGGACTCTTGGCGATCGCCCGGTTATAGTATTTGAGTGCTTTACTGTATTCTTCCTTCCGATAAGCTCTGTCGCCTGTCTTCACAAGACCGGAATATGTGTTGCGGTAGACAAGAAAGACCGCCGCAGCCGCGAGGATAAGAAGCAGGAACACCAATATCCGAAGCGTACGCCGCTGACGACGCCTTTCCTGATGCTGCTTTGCTCGTCTTTTCCGCTCCTGTTTAAGCTGCTCACGGCGCGGATCCGGACGCTCATCTCTGACTTTCTGACGTCCGGCACTGCCGCCGATCTGTCCCGCCAGAACATCGTCCATCGGATTGTAATCAGGCACCATGCGGACCTCATATCCGCATCTCGGACAATGCATTCTGCCGTCCGGTATCTCTGCCCCGCATTTTACACATTTCATAACACAACTGCCTTTCTCTTCGCTGCAGTCAGACAATTCATCAACAACATAGCTACCGTCATCGGTCCGACACCTCCCGGTACAGGAGTGATGGCGGTACACACAGGAGAAACGGCATCGAAGTCGACATCTCCGCAGAGTTTGCCGTCATCACTGCGGTTGATTGCAACATCGATCACGACAGCTCCCTCCTTGACATACTCTGCCCCTACCATCTTTGGTCTGCCCACAGCGGATATCAGGATATCAGCCTGACGGGTATGGGATGCGAGATCGCGTGTATGCGAGTGACATACGGTCACTGTCGCGTTCCTCTCAAGGAGAAGGACTGCCATAGGCTTTCCGACGATCTGACTGCGTCCGATCACGACACAATGACTTCCCTCGATAGGTATCTCATATTCGTCCAGCAGACGGATGATGCCGGCCGGTGTGCACGGAAGCAATGCCTCCTCTCCCGCCAGCAGCCTTCCGGTATTGAGCGGATGAAATCCGTCGACGTCTTTTCGCGGATCGATAGCTTCCTTGACCGTCTGCTCATCCAGATGATCCGGGAGCGGAAGCTGCACCAGTATGCCGTCGACGGAATCATCCCCGTTCAATCTGCTGATCTCACAGAGAAGATCCTCCTGAGTGACAGCTTTATCCAGACGGATGATCTCAGACTCGATTCCTGTATCTGAACATGCCCTCTCCTTGTTGCGCACATATATGGTCGAAGCCGGATCATCACCGACCTGGATCACCGTCAGCTTGACGCTGATTCCTTTATCACGCAGGGAAGCGACCTGTCCGGCGACTTCCCCGCGCACACGACGCGCCGTCTCTTTTCCGTTGATTATCGTTGCCATTAGTCTTCCCGTCCTTCAAATTCTTCTATAGTCATCAGGATGCGGCGGGGCTTGGTCCCCTCCTCTTCACCGACCACACCTGCCTCACAGAGCTGATCCATTATGCGGGCCGCACGGTTAAAACCTATCTTGAATCTCCGCTGCAGCATACCGATCGAAGCTTTCTCCTTCTCGATAATGAATCGGCCAGCCTCCTCGAAATAGACGTCTCTCTCGTCTCCTTCATCTTCAAATGCTGCGCCTGACGAATCACCCAGCACTTTAGTAGCATGATTGATCTTTTCTTCCACAGACTCGTCAGCCGCAAAAGCCTGATTGTGACTCTTGAGGTATTCGACGACCTTAAAGACTTCATCGTCCGATACAAATGCTCCCTGAACGCGAACGGGCTTCGGGTAACCGATCGGGAAGAAAAGCATATCTCCGCGTCCAAGCAGTTTCTCCGCTCCGTTCATATCGAGAATCGTGCGGGAATCGACACCGCTTGTCACTGCAAAGGCTATGCGGGAAGGCATATTGGCCTTGATCAGACCGGTGATGACATTGACGGACGGACGCTGGGTGGCAATGACAAGATGTATGCCTGCGGCGCGGGCTAACTGTGTAAGCCGCACGATCGCATCCTCCACTTCCTTGGAAGATACCATCATCAGATCCGCCAGCTCGTCTACTATGATAACGATCTGCGGCAGTGGCCTCAGCTCTTCATTATCAGCGTTGGCTGCTTTTTTCATCTCCCGCTTCACACGCTTGTTGTATTCTTCGATCTGACGCGCTCCGTATTGAGCAAACAGACTGTATCTTCTGGTCATCTCTGATACTGCCCAGTTGAGAGCTCCCGCCGCTTTTTTCGGATCTGTCACAACCGGTATCAGAAGGTGCGGGATCTCGTTGTATACCGACAATTCCACCTTCTTGGGATCGATCATGATCATCTTGACTTCGTCAGGTTTTGCCCGATACAGCAGACTTAGTATGATCGTATTGATGCAGACCGATTTACCGGATCCTGTCGCACCGGCTATCAGTACATGCGGCATCTTCTGGATATCTGCGATCACAGGCTGCCCGGCTATATCGCGTCCTGCAGCAAAAGCCAGTCTCGACTTATGTGATACGAAGTCTTCGTGCTCCAGCAGGTCACGCAGCATAACTATGGTATTAGTCTTGTTAGGCACTTCGATACCTACGGCAGCCTTGCCGGGAATCGGCGCCTCTATACGGATGTCAGACGCCGCCAGATTGAGTTTGATATCGCTCTCAAGTGAAACGATCCGGCTAACCTTCACGCCGGCCTCCGGCTGCATCTCGTAGCGTGTAACAGCCGGTCCGCAGCTGACATCAGTAACAGTCACATTGACACCGAAACTCTGCAGTGTTTCCTCTAACTTCCTGGCAGTATTCTGCAGATAAGACGCAGAATCACCACCGCTCTTTCTGCCGCGCGCCAGAAGGGAGTACGGAGGAAACTGATAATCAGTATCAGCGTCTGCGGTACGCACATCCGGGATGACCGCAGAAGGCTCGTCGGATGCTTTCGGTTTGGAAGCACGCGATGCACTTGTTTTAGGTTTGGTTTTAGGCTTTGCAGTCGTTGCCGTCTTTTTAACTGGATCGGGTTTTTTAGCCTCCGGATCGCCTACAGTCGTAAACACAGACGGCTTCTCAGGCTCTGCAGGAGCAGATACCGCGGCGGGATTGAGCTCGATCACTTCAGGCGACTGTCCCACTGAGATACCGTGCTCTTTTGTCTCGTGTCGGGGAACAGGATCTTTTGCCGGATCTAAAGTGGCAAAGACGGAGTCTCCGTCATTGGTATGTATAGTCACCGTATGCGCGATAAGATCCGTTTCACCTTCATCTTTGATATCGTAATATTTTGGATCCGTCTGTGGCACGGGACGGCTCGGCTTTTTGGGCCTCTCCTGTGTCCTCTGCTGCTTTTCAGCCTTGCGCTTTGCTGTTCTGGACTGCTCCCACGGTGCTCGCTCCCGCCGTCCGACTGACTTTCCCCTGAGCGCCTTGACAGGAGCTCCGTCAGTGATGAGTGACAGGAAGAGAATCGCTAAAAGGAGCAGTACAAAGACCAGCCCGACCGAACCCAGCGCGGGACGCAGTGTATGTACGATAAACGCCCCCAGCACACCGCCGCCCTTGTGCAGTTCGGCACATTTCTCGAACTCAGCTTGATAGGTCGCAGTGGCTTTATACGGCATCATGAATTGCTGAAGCAGACCGGCAACCACCCAGTAGAGAAGCAGAGACAGTACCGCCTTCAGAATGATAACGACCTGCTTTCTTCCGGCCAGTATAAAGAACATCAGTCCAAGGAAGAATACCGGCACAAACCAGGCAGTCACTCCGAAAGTCCCGTACATGATCCACCGGATGAACGCACCGACAGAACCGCAGTAACCGGCCATGCTCATATAACAGAAAACAACGGCCACCAAGACGACCGCAAGCACGATCCCCATCGTTCGGTTCAGTTGTCTAAACAGTTTACGCAAGTCTTAATTCTCCTCGAATTCAGCATTATGATATACATCCTGGACATCGTCGTCCTCTTCCAGCAGATCGAGCGTCGTCTGCAGGTTCTTTATATCGGACGGGTCATTCAGATCGACTTCGGTCTGCGGTATCATCGTCACCTCGGCCGCCTCCATGGGAACACCGGCATTTTCGAGAGACAGACGCACTTCAGAGAAGTCATCCGGCGCAGTCAGGATCTCGTAGCAGTCATCCTCCTCGTTGAAATCCTCAGCACCGGCCTCCAGCGCTTCCATCATCAGTGTATCTGCGTCTTCCTCATAAGCGTCTTTGTCCACGATGATCTGTCCCTTTTGATCAAACAGATAGGAGACACATCCCTGAGTACCGACATTACCTCCGCCTTTTGTAAAAGCATGCCGCACATTCGAAGCCGTACGGTTCTTGTTGTCAGTCAGAGCCTCAACTATGATCGCAGTGCCGGCAGGACCATAGCCCTCATAGACAGCGCGTTCATAACGGTGTTCTCCGTCTTCACCGGCCGCCTTCTTGATCGCTTTATCGATCGTGTCATTGGGCATATTGTTAGACTTGGCCTTGGCAATCGCATCTCGCAGACGTGAGTTGTTGTCCGGGTCGGATCCGCCGCCCTCCCTGACTGCTACCGCCAGCTCGCGTCCTAGTTTGGTAAAGATCTTGCCTTTGGCTGCGTCGTTCTTTTCTTTTTTGTGTTTGATGTTCGCAAATTTCGAATGTCCTGACATAGAAGTTCATCCTTTCTCGTAATATCTTTATCATCATGTCCCGCAGGACTATATAGCTAACGGGGCCAGCACGATGACCGAGATCAGCGGGATCGTCAGCACCGACATGACTGTCGATATGAACACATACCGCGATGACACGGTCCTGTTATATCCGTACTGCTGTGCAAACAGCACACCGTTTGCAGATCCGGGCATGGCCGCAATCACGACCAGAACCCCCTTGATCAGCGGATTGATCGGCAAAAAGTATACAAGCGCGAACACGATCAAGGGAAAGGCTACCAGTCTCACCGCTGCAAAAGCATATATGATCCAGTTCGTAAATGCTCCTTTGAGCGGACTCTCCGCCAAAGTCGACCCGACCACGATCATGGACAGCGGTACGGTCGCATCCCCGATGACATTCAGCGTGTCCTGAGCAGGACCGGTGAATTTGAATTTAAACAGCGCCAGGATCAACACCACGACCGCCGATACATTTGTGATATTGATCAGTTTGCGAAGGGAGAACTTTTGCTGTTCTCCGCTCCCCCGCGCATACAGCCAGATACCGTAGGTATACATCATGACACTGACCGGTATATTGAGCAGCGCCGCGTACACCAGCGCCTTGCTGCCCCAGAGCGCCCGTATCACCGGAAATCCCATAAACGCATTATTCGTAAAGATCGTATAATACTTGTACGCCGGCTTTTCTTTCTCCGGTACCGGCAGTTTCTCCGGTACGACCCGGGCCACACCGAAGAATAACCCGTACATAATGACTGCGCAGAGTATCATGAGCATCAAGTCCGCCCGCTTCGCCTCCGTGGCTGCCAGCGAAGCCAGCATCATGCACGGCGTTGTAATATCTATGACCAGATCCGATAAGGCCTTGTTAGTCCTGCTGTCCAGAATACCGAACCGGCATGCTCCGAACCCAAGCACCATCATCACTGCCAGCGACAGCATCTTGCCGAGCACATAGGAGAAGGTCATGCTTCCTCTTTTCTGATCTCAACGACCTGGATCATATTGTCCGATACACTCAGCACTTTAAACACATAGCCGTTGTAATGTATCTTCGCCTTCTCATCCGGCGTAGGTATATGATCGAGGATCGATACAAGCAGACCGTTTAGTGTCTCATAGTCTCCCTCCTCGATCTCTATCGGTATCTCCTCCTGAAGGTCTTCCAGTTCAAGGATGCCCTTTGCCAGATAGCTGCCGTCATTTTGACGTGTAAGAAGGATCTCCTCCTCATCATACTCATCCAGGATATTGCCCATGATCTCCTCGATGATATCTTCCATCGTCGCGAGACCGGCCGTCTGCCCGTACTCATCGACGACGATCACCATATGGCTCTTCTCTTCCTGCATCATCTCAAAAATACTGTCGATCTCTTTTGATTCCGGCACGAAGCTGACCGGTCGGATCGAATCCGTGAGTGACCGCAACGGCTCGTCTTTAAGTTCCGGAGTCAGATATGCTTTTACCGCGTCACGCAAATGCAGCGTACCAATGATCGAATCGATATCGCCGTCATAAACGGGAAACCGCGAAAAATTCTTCGTAAGGATAAACATCAGCGCGTCGCGCAGCTTTTCATCCGCGCTCAGGGCTGCTACATCCTTTCTGTGGGTCATGATCGTCTTTACATCCTTGTCACCGTAGGTGAAGATATTGCGAATGATCTCCACTTCATTTTCGTCAAAGACACCCGCATTCTCCTCTTCGACGATCGACATGATCTTCTTTGCTACGCGCCGTTGAGCAGCGCCGCTCTTGTCTTGTTTCATAAAGATCTTCATCCTCCTTATGATTGCTCCGACTCAAAAAAATCGAGTGATCCCACTACATCACCCTCATGGTAATACACTCTGGGTATCCGTTTGTTCAGATCACATACAAACTCGTAATTAAATCTTCCTGACAGCTCCGCCAGTTCCTCGACAGTGATCGTCTCATCTCCGTCCGTACCGATCAGTGTGACCTGATCGCCGAATACAGTCTCCGGTATACCTGTCACATCGACCATAAACTGATCCATACAGATCCGTCCCAGGATCGGCGCCCTCTTACCGTGAATCAGCACACTGCCTTTTCCTGAGAGCGAGCGCGGATATCCGTCGCCGTACCCGACCGGTATCGTGGCAATACGCATGACATCCGGAGCCGTAAAATCACCGCCGTAGCTGATCCGGCTGCCGGCTTCTACTGTCTTGACCATGATGACATGACTTTTTAACGCCAGCGCGGGCTGTAAGCTGACCGATTTGAGATCAACATCCTGTGAGGGACAGAGTCCGTAGAGCGCTATCCCCGCCCGAACGAGCGGATAGGTGAGTTCCGCAAAATCTATGATACCGGCGCTGTTGGCGGCATGCGTCAATTTGAAGCTGACACCGCGCTCCCGAAGCGCGCTTATCATTGCCTCAAAGCGGCTGATCTGATCATTCGTATATGTCTTGTCCGCCTCATCTGCCTTTGAAAAATGGGTGAACAGCCCCTCGCAGATCAATTCATTCATCTCAGTGATCTTAATGATCTCATCGACCGATGTTTCAGTGCAGGCAAAACCGATGCGATTCATTCCCGTATCCAATTTGATATGCACATAGGCCTGCTTCCCCAAAGCGCGGGCGCAGTCTGCTATCCGCTCTGCCATCTCACAGGTGTAGACATTGATCCTGACTTCCTCTCTGATCATAGACTCATATTGATCTGGGAAGACACATCCCAGGACCAGTACCGGTTTCTTTAAAGGGACATTTTTCAGCTCCAGGGCTTCATCCGCAGTAGCCACGCCGTATCCCCAGATAAAATCCAGTCCCTCAAGCATGCTGCCTATCCTCTCGCACCCGTGACCGTAACCGTCCGCTTTGATGATCCCCATCATCATAGTATCTGCAGGCAGACGCCTGTGCATAGAAGTCAGATTATGCTCTATCGCGTCGAGATCGATCTCGGCACACACCCTGTTGTAATTATTCATCATCCTCATCTTCTGTCTCGTCGTACCCGAATTCATCGTCCGCGAATTCGTCATCCTCCAATTCATCTTCATCCTGCTCAAGTTCCCACATTGCTTCCGTGAGACTCTCCAACAGATCTCTGGCCATCATCGCGTGCTCGCCTGTGTCTTCCGCCGCAAGATCCCCGGCATGACCATGAATCCAGGCTCCCAGACAGGCCGCATCGTACAGATCCACGCCCTGTGCCATAAGACCTGTGATCAGACCTGAAAGCACATCGCCGCTGCCCCCGGCCGCCATACCGCTGTTGCCTGTATGATTCTCGTAAAGAGCACCCGAAGGCGAGCCTACAAGCGTTCTGTGGCCTTTGAGCAGACATACTGTACCTGACACAGAGCAAAAGCTTGTAACGATGGTCTCTCTGTCGCTCAGGATCTCGTCCGTATGCATATGTGTAAGTGAAGTCATTTCTTTCGGGTGCGGTGTAAAGACAACACTCTGCCTCCTCAGACTGCTGATCAAAGACTCTTCCCTGCCAATCAGAGTTATTGCGTCGGCATCCGCCAGCAGTGGTTTGTGCATGCTCACGGCAAATTCACAGGAATTGCGAACAATATCAACAGCCTGATCGCTCAGTCCCAGTCCGCAGCCCAGGCCGACGGAATCCGCACGCCGAATCGACTTTTCGAGTTTATCGGCCAGCTTTTTATCCTCATCTCCGTAAACTGTCATCACTGCTTCCGGCAACAGCTGCTGCAGTATGATCCGGTTGGACTCATGAGTAAACAACTCCACAAGCCCGCATCCGGACCTGTAGGCGGCCATACCGGCAAGATAAGCTGCGCCGGCCATGCCAGGCGATCCGGTGATCAGAAGTGCGCGACCGTAAGTCCCTTTGTGACTCTCAGCTTTCCTCACGGGGAGAAGCTCTCTGGGGTCGATTGTCGTTGCAATATATCCTATTTGTCCACCCTCCAAATACGCATACATATACAGAATAATTATATAAAAAAGCATGCTCAAAGTCAATGAGCATGCTTGTCGCAAACAAGTCTGTATACCTGTGTCAGACGTCCACTTTTCCGCTGTATTTGAGACGGTCTTTATACTGTTCCAGCAGCGGTCTTACCTGACGTTCGAGATAGCCCTCTGTCTGGTGCGCTGCACAGCCGATATAGCGTTCGGGAGACAATGCTCTCGCAGCCTTCTCCTCATCCAGACCAAAGGCCTCATCTGCTATCAGCCTGTCCATCAGATCATTGTCCGCGGCCTCTTCCTTAACGCGTCTGCCGGCCTCCATCGAAGCCTGACGTATTTTCTCATGAAGGACCTGTCTGTCACCGCCCTCTTTAACGGCATCCATCAGTATCGTCTCTGTTGCCATGAAAGGCAGTTCCTGCTTCAGATGAGCCTCTACCACTTTGGGATAAACGACCATGCCGTCAGTGACATTCATCATCAGCTCCAGAATACCGTCGACTGCAAGAAACCCTTCGGCGATCGACAGACGGCGGTTGGCGGAATCATCCAGTGTGCGTTCAAGCCACTGGCTGGCAGCAGTAATTGCCGGATTGACCGTATTGCAGATCACATATCTCGACAGAGCCGCTATGCGTTCGCTTCGCATCGGATTACGCTTATAAGCCATTGCCGAAGAACCGATCTGCTTCCTGCCGAACGGTTCCTCGATCTCCTTCATGTGCTGAAGCAGTCGGATATCACCTGCAAATTTGGACGCAGAGACAGCTATCTGACCGAGAACAGAGAGAACACGGTAATCCGCTTTGCGGGAATAGGTCTGCCCTGAGACGGGAGTACATCCCGGGAGTCCGAACTTCTCAGCCAACGCCGGATCCATCGCATCCACTTTATCGAAATCTCCGTCGAACAGTTCCAGGAAGGAGGCCTGTGTTCCGGTCGTACCCTTGCTGCCCAAAAGCAACAGAGAGCCGGCTGTGCGCTCCACGTCTTCGAAATCGTCCATCAGATCACGGATCCAGAGAGTCGCCCTCTTCCCGACCGTCGTCGGCTGTGCCGGCTGGAAATGAGTATAAGCCAGCGTGGCCAGATCCTTGTATTTTTCCGCAAATTCGCTGAGATTGCGGATCGTGCACAAAAGCTTGTCTCCGATCAAGACCAGCGCTTCTTTCATAATGATCATATCAGCGTTGTCCCCGACATAGCAGCTTGTAGCGCCAAGATGGATGATCCCTTTTGCTGAGGGACATTGCAACCCGTAGGCATAGACATGAGCCATGACATCGTGCCGAACTTCCCTCTCCCGCTCTCTAGCGTCATCATAATTGATCGTATCGACATGCTCCTGCATCTCAGCGATCTGATCCTCGCTGATCGGCAGCCCGAGATCCTTCTCTATCTGCGCCAGCGCCACCCAGAGTCTTCTCCATGTACTGAACTTTTTGTCAGCCGAGAAGAGATACTGCATCTGCACGCTCGCATAGCGTTGAGACAGCGGACTGATATATTTGTCAGTAGGCATCACTATTCCTCCTAGACCGGTATCTCACGATAAGTTTTCTTCCAATCGTTGATGACGCTGTCATCGATATGCTCCGGCACGCTTTCCTCCACCGCGCTGATAGCAGCGGCATTTTCTTTGTCTGCAACCTTGAAGAGATCTTTCTCCGCAAGCAGCAGATGGTATTCTTCAGCTGACATATATTGCCTGCAGGCGTATATATAGGCTCTTACCATCTCATAGTCATCACAGATCTGATAGGCAGCGCTGTAGGCTTTTGCGGCCTCCCTGTAGAGAAAGAGTCGTCCGTAAGCCGCTCCCAGGCATGCATAGACCTTACCGTAAAACTCCGCGCTCACGCCTTCTGTGCGCTGTGCTGCCAAGATCGACTGATAAGCCAGCACCGCGTTTTCGTATTCTCGGTGAACAAGCAGATCGTCTGCTTTCAGCTTCTGCTTTTCCACCTCCTCCTGGCCCTCGAGCTCATCGAGCACAGATTTGATGTCGGCCAGTTCTGATCGCGTATAGATCTGAGTATGCGACAGAAAATAGAGGATAAACTCTTCAAGTGACACTCTTCTGGCGATCTGCTCACGCAGACCGTCAGCCAGTTGAAACAGCCCCAATTCGCGTTCAATCCACGCACAGAAGGATTCTTCCATCAAAGTGTGATCGAGCAGGTAGAGATTATCACACATCAGATAAGCCAGCTCTTCCAATGTGTATATCTTGTAGCGGATATGGGCGAGCCTGGTCGGCTGAGTCGCTTTTTGTTTATGACAGAGTACTAAACTGCTCATTGCTTCCTCCCAGCACTACCGTGATCTCCTTGGAAAAGTCTGTCTCAGGGAATATTTCTCCGAATCCCATATCCTTAAAAGTGATCCTGCACCTGTTTTCATCTGCAAAAGTGGCCCTCACCAGGACTCGCAGCGAATAATTCTTGCGATCCGGCAGTCCGGAGAGATCCACTTCGATCGTCTTGGATTCCCCGGTCGCCAGCGAATTCTGACGCAGTTCGATCGGGTCATCGTTTTCGAGCAGCACTTCATACTCACAGTCCGATTCATACCAGTGCTCTCCCCATGAGATGATCGGGAACCATTCGAACTCCTCTCCCACGCGCACTTTCATACACACCTGGTCCGTCATTTTCGACTCGTCCAGATAGATCGGTCCGTCTCTTCGTCCGCTGCTTTTGCGCGCTGCCTCATAGCATGCGCCTTTACTGTACAGATTATTGCCCAAAAAGACACGTCGACCGTTGCACATGACCTTCAGGGATTCCGGGTACCAGTTGCTCTCAAATCCCTCTCCGGTCAGAAACACGGATGAAACGCGTCTCTTATCGAAAACACCTCCGACAAAATGCATGAAGCGCATATCCGCTTCCATCGCCAGCTCAACGTTTATGACGGGGAAAGTCACATGCAGCTCGCTCATCTTGGCGTGTGATACCTCCTCGACCATGACGAAGGTCGTATTGTCGGCTGAATATTCCGTATCGACCTTTTTCATCATATAGGCGGTGACCATCTCCTTGTCGCAGTAGAACAGAGCCGCTTCGTATTTCCAGAGTTCCTTGGGCTGATCGTACATAAACTGACAAAAACTCTCCTTGTAGTCCTGCACAATGATCCTGTCGGGATCAACTCCGATATGGCGGCCGATCCGTTTGAGCAGACGCACGACTTTTTCCGTCAATTCCGGCACGGAAAAGACCAGATAATCGATGCGCGGGTAATCACTCAGCGATAACTCGATATACTTCTCCAGAAGTTTGTTCGCCGGCACTTCGCTGCGCGTGATAGCGACTGTCTCACCGGCAACAGCCCGTGAAAAGAGATGATCACAGAACCTCTCCGGCTCTGCTGCCATATGGTGCATGGCTTCCTGACCATAGGCCCATCTGCCGTCCAGCGTACCGATGACGAGAGGGATCTTGAAATTGTCGGCAAGAACCTCCCGTGTCATAGGCTCTTCCATACCCTCATGGAAGTAGCTGATCTGGCAGAACTGATCATTCAGATCGTAACCGATCACATATTTTGTACTCTTTTCCGTCACTGATCATTCCCTCTATTCATAGAATTTGAAAAGATCACGGGCCAGCTGTTCCTCCTCGGCATACGCTCTGATCTCCTGCTCTTTAGCCCGACTGTTAGCAGGCAGCGACGCCATATGGTTTAAGCGGTGGTACTTGCCGTATACACTCTCCTGGCGTTCCACACGCAACTGTGACCGCTCAGTCTTAACTGATTTTTCATCATCGAATTCTTCGAAGTAATACTCCAGAGTTTCCCTCAAAAAAAGCACGAAAACCTTGACATAAATCTGATCATAAGCAGGTATCAGCACCTCGGATACGAAGTCGATATCGCTCTTCAGATCTCCGGGACTCAATACCCTGTAATGTATCCGCACTTTCCCCCCGAAACGGCTCTGATAGGATACGACGGTCTTGTCGTCCAGACATACAGCATTCTTCCAGCTGTCCGGATACTTGAGAAAGCAGGGATAGATGCTGCGTTTTTCGCAAAAATCCTGCATAAAAGTCTGCAGAATATCCCTGATACCAGGCTCACGCGGATGATCACTGTAATAGCGCAGAAGCGCAAGACGGCAGATGTCCGGCAGGATTTCTTCGCGAATAAACTCCTGGGCGATCATGGAAAATATCTTCGGTTCAACGATCCGGTCGTACACAAAATACTGGTGAGAGATGTATGCAAAATATGCCTGCTTTAACCTGAAATAAGCTCCCTTTCTCTCGTAATTGCAGAAGATATCTTCTTCTGTCACCATCTGCTCCGCAAAGAGCATCTGTGTGATGATGCGCTCCGCCAGACTTTCAGTTGCAAGATCAAATTTTCTCGCCTGACGCCATATCTTTTTCATTGTATGAGAACCGCCGTAGAAATAAGCGTTGAGATAGGACATCGTCGTCTTGTTATACATGCCTTTCTCAAAGAGGTGATATGCCAGATCCAGGAGAAAAGCGTCTTTGCTGCCGTCGCCGTCCGCGATCCGTCTGGTGCAGGCCTGAAAGGCTGTCTCCATATCCGCAGATGCCAATCCCTGATCTCTGACTGTCTGCATGACCGCTTCCTCGTTGGCGTGCTCCTCCGCTCCCTGGTGAGTGGTATCCAGATAATGCTTGCAGAACTCGATAAAATGCGGTTCGTAGAACAGTCTCTTTGTCTCATAGGGTATGGAATCCGAATACATCCGTCCCTCGTTTGACTCCCATATGATCCTGGAGGTCGTATCGTGCACGAACACGACAGTACCGGGTCCCGTATAAGGGACCTTATCTACCTGATTGCCTTTTCCGTCCAGGATCATCACGTGGCGGATGTTTCCTGCCGATGTGCTGATCGAGTAGGCGTGACAGATATCGTTGAGCGCGTTGATCTGCTCGATCGTCAGCAGTTCCTCGTTGCAGAACCGCTTGTAAATGATCCGCAGCCTGTCGTTGATACGGCGCTTGAGAAGCTGTTCCATCGCAAAGCTCTCCATCTGGTTCAGATAATCGGCGAACAGAGGCGAGCTCTCCTCTTCGTATGTCAGTATATTGGCATAGAGCAGCGCTTTCTTGCGATAATCAGGAAGATCATCGTGAAGGAAATACAGATAGATCGATCTCGGCAGCGCCTCCTTTACTTTCTCCTCAGAGATCGTCATCATATAGTATTCATAGAGTTTCGGAATGCTGAGGTTCTCCTCTACCGCCAGCTGATACCATTTAAAATCCTCACTGCGCGCTGTCTGGCGTTTGATCAGGAGCGAACAGATCGCAGACAGCATCTGCACAGAGGGATACATATCGTATACCCGGCACAGCACCCGGTAAAGACGCTCGTCGTACTCTCTCACCTGCGGGATAAGCGAGGCAAGCTGAGCCGCCAGCTCTGCGGTAAAGATACCTCGCTTACAGGCAAATTCCAGTACATGCAGTTCGAAAGGACCGACCGAACTGAGCAGTCCGTTGCTCTCCTGATAACAGATATAGCATTCCTTGAAGAAAAGCAGAGAATTGAAACGGTGCTTTGCAAATTTGTGTTTGAGATACTCCAGCCGGTTTCTGTAGTCTCTGTAAGCGGGTGATAGCTGAGCCAGCATGCAGACGATCATCCACGAATCGTCATTGCGCAGCTCCAGTCTCTCGAGCTCTTCCGCTATATGACGCATCTGCCTGCTGTCCCCGGAAAGAACAGCCGAAAGAAACAGATAATATGCTGCCAGCTCGGGTTGTGAGATCGGCATCATCCGGTTGTATTCGAACTTGTCAAGGATCCATTTCGCCTCCTCTTTCTTGTTGCCGCGCAGGTAGATATGAGCCTGTACCAGATCCACAAAGGGGTCTTCGTCATATCGGGCGTGAAGCTCCTCAACCATCTGCAGAGCCTGCGGCATCCACTCCGCGACTGTCGTCTTTCCGCAGACACAGGGGAGATAGCTTTGGATTATATCGCCGTAAAGCCTCTTTGCCTGCATGAGCTGCCCCGAATAATGATGCCCTTCGAGCACGTCCACATCATAGTGAAGCACCTGATAAGGTGTCTGCAGAGTTATGCGGGCAAAATTACGGCCGCCGTGGAGCTTTTCTCTGTCGATCACAAACTCAAGCGTAAAGGTATTGCCCACGAAATCATCAGTCGAAAAATGGGTCTTATCGACATGGATAAACTCTCCGTCGACTGAGATCTCGATAGGAATATAACCCCATGTATTCTTCTGTGCGACCATGACCGTCTTGCGGGTCTCGCTCAAAAAGTCGATCGATTTGCGGGTCTTTGGCAGACTGAGCATCACACGCTCTTTCTGTTTAGTTCCCACCAGAAATTCCTCGAGTGCTTCCTCATCGAGCGACCAGGTGCGCAGATTCTTATAAAGAGCTGAAACACGTTCATCCTCGTACTTGAGGATCTCAAAAAAGTCGCGGGACTTAAAAAGCCGGTGTGCCTCCATATAATCGTTCATCGCCAGATGAGCGAAATTCTTCAGGCTCTGCACCTTGCCGTAGGAAGTCATGACGAAAGGTTTTTCGACAAAAGCAGCAAAATGAAGCGAATACTCTCCGGCGTTGCACACGATATCAAAAGTGCCCGTCTCGATATCGCCGGGATACAGACCGGTCCCATCATAAGTGTAATGGATCGTATTTTCCGTCCCGTCAAAACCGGTCTCATCTATCGTCACACGCCTAGAAGAGACATAGACCAGCCCACGCACACTGATACGGTTTGTGCTCTTGATAGTAAAAGACCCGCGGTAGATCTCTCCCTCTCCAAGTGTCATACCGATATTGGTCTGAGAAAAGACTACCTGCGGTTTTACAGCTGAAAAATCGCCTTTTGAACTTTTTCTGATCTTATTCTTCAATCAAATTACCTTTATCTTCCGGCAATAATTTTCGTTATATCATTATACATCACTATCGCCATGAGTATCAACAGCAACGCCATGCCGACCAGATGGACGATCCCTTCTTTTTCGGGCGGTATGCGTTTTCTTCTGACCGCTTCGATGATCAGAAACAGCAGGCGTCCTCCGTCCAGTGCCGGAATAGGCAAAAGGTTCATTACGCCCAGGTTGGCCGAAATCAGCAGGGCAATGGACAGCATCGTCATGAGGACAGCTTTGACTCCATAGCTGCGGCTCTCCTGGTAAGAATCATTGACAAGATTTCCTATTCCGACCGGACCGGACAGCTCTTTGATACCAATTTTGCGGTAGAGAAGCATTTTCAGACCGTCGATTGTTGAGCGGACACTGTATTTGACCTCATAATATCCGTATTGGATCGCAGTCAGCACATTGGCCTTGGTATAATATTCTTTGCGGGCCTGTATGCCCATCATATAACGACCGTCCTCGCCCTTGACCGGAGTGATCGTAACTTCATGTCTCTTGCCGTCTCTCTCGTAGACTATATCATCTTTCTCCCCCGGATACATGGCGTTATTCAGTGTTATCTCTCTCCAGAGATGAATCCGTTTGCCGTTAATGGAGACGATCTCGTCTCCGGGTCGTATGCCGGCCTCGGCCGCCGGATAATTGTCCATTACATCTCCGATAACGGGTTCGTCATAACCCGTCGCCCCCACAAGTATGATTCCGATGAGAAACGCCAAAATAAAATTAAAAAACGGACCGGCCAGTATGACAAGCATCCGCACCCAGACTGGCTTTTCATTGAAATTACCTTTCTCGCCCTCTGCGCTGTCCTCTCCCATCGCGCAAAAACCGCCCAGGGGGATCGGTCTGATATTATAGGTCGTCTCTCCCCGCTGCCAATGTAGTACAGAAGGTCCGAAGCCGATCGAAAAGTCGAACACCTGTATGCCGCTCTTCTTGGCTACGATAAAATGGCCGAATTCGTGAAACATCACGATAAAGCCGAATATAAGAATAGCCAGGATAATACCCATCAGTTACTCCCACTTACTCTTGATCCACTCAGTCACTTCTCTCTCGCAGTTTAATATGTCCTCCACCGAAGGATCGCGGATCACATGGTGATGATCCATAGCAGCCTCGATGATATCGTAGATATCCAAAAAGCTGATCCTGCCGTCCAACAGGAGCCTCACAGCCTGCTCATTCGCGGCGTTAAAGACGACCGGAAGCGAACCGCCGACACGGCCGGCTTCAAATCCGTACGTCAGACCGCGGAAAGTCTTAACATCCGGCTGAAAGAAACGTATTCCTTCCAGCACCGTAAAATCCAGTCTCTTCGTCCCAAGTTCAGTATGCCAGGGAAAATCCAGCGCATAGCCGATAGGCACATGCATATCGGGCGCAGCGATCTGAGCCATAACTGACCCATCGACAAACTGCACCATCGAGTGCACCAGGCTTTCCCTCTGAACGAGTACTTCTATCTTATCTACCGGTACATCGAACAGCCACCTCGCTTCGATGACCTCCAGCCCCTTGTTGACCAGACTCGCGGAATCGATCGTCACTTTCTTTCCCATCGACCAGTTGGGATTGCTCAGTGCTTCCTCCAGCGACACATCTCTAAGTTTCTTCTCGGTCATACCGAAAAAAGCACCGCCGGAAGCTGTGAGCAGGATCTTTTCGATCTGCCGAGTGTCATTTTCAGCGATACACTGAAAAATAGCGCTGTGCTCCGAATCGACCGGTATGATCCTTATACCGGACTCAGCTGCCAAAGGCATGATGATATGGCCTGCGCAGACAAGTGTCTCTTTGTTGGCGAGCGCAAGCTCCTTACCGGATTTGAGTGCAGCGATCGTCGGTCTTATCCCGATCATGCCGACAAGAGCCATCAGGACCAGATCGACCGTATCATCGGCTGCCGCTTCGCACATCGCGCTCATACCGCTTATTACACGCACGGGCAGATCTGAGACCCGCCCACGCAGATCTGCAGCTGCCTCTTCTGTTCCCATGACGACTGTCTCAGGGGAAAACTCACGGATCTGATGCTCCATCAGTGAGACATTTTGCCCGGCGACAAGAACGCTTATGGTGAAACGCTCTTTTTCGCGACGCACGATATCAAGAGCCTGTGTCCCGATCGAACCCGTCGATCCGAATATGGCCAGTCTTTTCATGACATTCCTCCGCAGTATCAGTCTCTACAGCAAGACCAGTGACAGGAAATAGATGATAGGCGCAGTAATGATGACAGAATCAAAACGATCCAGAATACCGCCGTGACCGGGGATCAGATGTCCGTAATCCTTGATCTCATAATTGCGCTTGATGGCTGACGCAGCAAGATCTCCGATCTGGGAGATGATCCCTCCCAGAGCGCATATCAAGGCAAACCACCCTCCGTGGGCTGCACTCGCCGGCGCCGCCGCATGCAGAATGATACCGTACAGAAATCCAAGAAGCGCAGCTCCGAGCACACCGCCTATGGCGCCCTCAATCGTCTTCTTCGGAGACAGCAGAGGCGTCATTTTGTGCTTGCCGACAAGCATCCCTGTACAGTAAGCAAGCGTGTCACAGCCCCAGGCAGACAATATGATCAGCCATACCAGCGATTTACCGTGGGGAAGTGAACGTGTCAGATAGATAAAGGAGAGCATGACCGGCACGTAGAAAAAGCCGAAGGCCACCACCGCCATCTGAGTGAGCTGATAGCGCGGATAAGTAAAGACCATCGTCCCCATAAGAAGGATGATCATAATGGCCGTCGATGCAGTGACAGCGCGGTCCTCCCATTTGAGAAGCAACAACAGATAAAGGCAGGCAAGTGCGACATACCCCATGATCATGGGTATGATACTGTCCACTCTCACCGCCTTATAAAACTCGATCAGTCCGATCGTGCTGATAGCTGCCATGCCGGCCCATAATAACGGTCCGCCGATGACAAAGAGAACGATTATCACCAACACCAGAATGATCCCGCTGATTAATCTTGTTTTAAACATAGCTGCTCCCCTCTCTATGTTGAAATTTTTCCAAACCGCCGCTCCCTGCGGTTATATGCTTCGATAGCCTCCTCCAGATCCTTCTTGGTAAAGGCGGGCCATGCAACTTCAGTAAAATACAGTTCCGAGTACGCCAGCTGCCACAGAAGATAATTCGAGAGACGCTGCTCTCCGCTCGTACGTATGAGCAGATCCGGATCCGGCATATCAGCCGTGTCAAGTGCTCCTGAGATCACATCCTCATCGATAGACTCCGGCTCAAGCTCACCGGCTCTGACACGCCCTGCTATGTCCGTCACCGCACGGCGGATCTCATCCCGGCTTCCGTAGTTAATGGCCAGCGTGAAATTCAGACCCGTATTGTCCTTGCTGCTCTCCTCAACCTCCCGGATGCTCTCCTGAATATCCTTATCCAGTCCTCTCACATCTCCGATAACACGCGCCCTCATATTCTTCTTACGGGCCCGCGTCACACTGGTCTTCAGATACTCACGGAACAGTTTCATCAAAGCAGCCACCTCTGCGCTCGGACGGTTCCAGTTCTCCGTGGAGAAGGCATATAAGGTCAGATAGCGTATACCCAACTCATCGGCCGCGTCACAAACAGCTTCGACATTTTTAGCGCCCTGGACATGTCCGTACGCCCGGGGCATTCCCTTGGACTTTGCCCAGCGTCCGTTCCCGTCCAGTATGATTGCCACATGCTGCGGAATCTGCATATGTCCTTACACAGTCATGACTTCCTTGGATTTTACATCGACCGCCTCGTCGACCTTCTTTGAAAAATCGTCGGTCATTTTCTGCAGATCATCCAGCATGTCGCTGATCGTATCCTCGGAAAAGTCAGTTCCTTTCAGTTTCTTGATAATATCATTGCCGTCGCGCCGGATGTTGCGAAGAGCGACCTTGGCTGCTTCTCCTTTTTTCTTGACATCCTTGGCCAGCTCTTTACGGCGTTCCTCTGTCAGTTCCGGAAAGATTAGGCGGATATTGTTGCCGTCCACGGTCGGATTGATGCCCAGATCGGAAGTCTGAAGCGCCCTGTTGATCTCGGAGACCATGCTCTTGTCCCACGGAGCGATCTGGATCACGCGCGGCTCCGGTACAGAGACATTGGCTGTCTGCTGGATCGGCGTAGGTGCGCCGTAGTAATCGACAAGAATATGATCCAGAACATGCGGATTAGCGCGTCCGGCACGAATAGCACCGAGCTCCTGGTCAAGATTGGCCAGTGTCTTCGTCATCTTCGATTCACATCTCTCAAGGGATTCATGCATAACTTAAGCCTCCTTATATGCTGGTCACACTGTGACAGTCGTACCCGTGTTCTCACCCTGCACCGTGCGTAAGATGGAATCTTCCTCGCGCAGTGCAAATATCTTCATCGGAAGACCGTTATCGCGGCACATGATCGACGCAGTCATATCAATGACCTGAAGATTCTTGTCGATCACCTCATCGATCGTCACACTGTCATACTTCTTTGCATCCTGATCTTTCTCCGGATCCGCGTCGTAAACGCCATCGATATTCTTGGCTAACAGCATCGCGTCCGCTCCTATTTCCAACGCCCGCAATACAGCACCTGTGTCCGTGGAGAAATACGGATGGCCCGTACCGCCTGCAAAGAAAACGACTTTACCTTCGTCAAGGGCATAGACCGCCGCATCTTTATCGTACAGCTCCGTGAAACTGCCGCAGGCAAACGGAGTCATGACACTTGTCTTCATTCCGGCTCTGCGGAATACGTCAGAGACATAGATTGCGTTCATTACCGTTGCAAGCATACCGATCGAATCGGCACTGCTTCTATCCATGTCCTGACTCGAACGGCCGCGCCAGAAATTACCGCCCCCGATCACGATAGCAGTCTGAGTTCCGGCATCGATCACTTTTTTGACCTGAGCGGCCACTTCAAAGCATACCGACTCGTCGAAACCGGTACCCTTCTCTCCGGCGAGCGCCTCACCGCTCAGCTTGAGTAAAATCCGCTTCATAGGCGACCTCCTCGCATGATTTGAAAATGCCGACAGGCACTAGGCCTATCGGCAATATGATACCATGTCAAGCACGGATTTGCAATTTTAACCCGCGACCATTTCCAGCAGAACTTCCTGCAATCCTCCGCAGAACATCGAGTCCTCTGCATTGCCCTGTGCCGGCGTCAGATCAACGTCGCAGAGCCTTGCCTCGACAGCCTCCGCTCCCGACGTACGAGCCTGCTGGATCATTGCACGCGCCTGTGTGATGACCTCAGCCTCCGCACAGCCGCCTCCTATCGTTCCGACCATCTGTCCGTTCTCCAGTACAAGCATCTTCGTGCCGACCGTACGCGGCGTCTCTCCGCGCTTGGATACGATGGTGGCTACCACATTGTGCATCTGTGCATTCTGCTGATCTGCAGCGCTCTCCACGACACTTTGAATGCCGTCATCGATCGAGCGGTTGTGTGACCGCAGATATTCAATCAGCTCTGCAGCCACACTGACGGCGATTTCAGCCGGTGTCTGCGCTCCTATGTCCAGACCGACCGGAGCGTGCAGATCGTCCAGTTTTTCTGTTGTAAACCCTTCTTTTTCCAGATCATGTTTGACATTTACCGTCCTGCCGCGGCTCCCCATCATGCCTACATAGGCATATGATTTCCTCAATATGGACCGCAGGCATATCTCATCGTAGCGGTGCCCCCTGGTCATGACGATAAAGCAGGTATCTCCTGTTGAATCGACCTGTGCCAACCCCTCCTCAAAGGATTCACAGATCACACGGTCCGCTCCCGCTTCGGATGCCATATTGGCGAACATCGGACGATCTTCCAGCGAGATGACATTAAACCCGATGATCTTTGCAATTCTGATCAAGTTCAGTGCTACATGCCCTGCACCGCAAACGACTAACTGCTTGCGCTGCCCGAACGACTCAAGCATTATCGTCTGATCGCCGTCTTTTATGGATTCAGCGGCAAGCTTCGTCCTCCACAGATCAAGCAAAGAGTCGAATCCATCGGTGTCAAGTGAGCATACTTGACGCAAATCAAGATCCTCCGGTTCACTGTATAATACCTCTGACGACGTAAAGACGATCTTCCAGACTATCTCACGGTTACGGATCGCCGTGGCCACCCAAACGCGGCCATTGGCCATTTCGGCATTTATTCTCTCAAACAGACTGACAGTATACATCTCATTCCTCTCTTTTGTCTCTGAACGACAGATCCGCAGGACCTCTGTGGACATAGCGGCCCAGACCTGTCTTTACTACCTTCCCGTCCTGCGCTGCAAGCTCACCGTGCAGATAGACTTTCTCAGCGCGTCCTTTGGTCTTCATCCCCTCATATGGTGTGTAATCGACATTCTGTGTCTGATCGGCAGCAGTGATCACCCCTTCGGCATTCGGGTCCCATACGACTATATCAGCGTCAGAGCCCTGTGCGATAAGACCTTTTTTCGGATACATGCCGTATTCTCTGGCGACATTTTCAGACAGAAGCCTGCAGAACGCCTCCTTGGATATACGGCCTGTATCGACAGCGTATGTATACATCAGTGCCGGTCGGTGTTCCACTCCGGGGATACCGTTCGGGATCGCTGAAAAATCATGCTCACCGATCCTTTTTTCTACAGCAAAGTTGAAACTGCAGTGGTCGGTACCGATGGTATCGATCTCACCGTTTTCCAGGGCTTCCCACAAAGCGTCCTGATCCTCTTTTTTACGTGCCGGCGGTGAGAAGACATATTTTGCTCCCTCGAAGTCAGGGAGACTGTAGAGAGAATCGTCCAGGAAGAAATACTGCGGGCAGGTCTCGATACATACTGTCTGGCCCCGTTTTCTTGCCTTTCTTGCGAATTCCAGTCCTTCTTTTGTGCTCAGATGCACGATATTGACAGGCGTTCCGGCCTCCTCCGCTATCACCAGATAGCGGTTGACAGCTTCTGATTCTATGCCGCGGCTGTGCGCGATCGGATGGGCTTCCGTTCCCAGTTTTCCCTGCTCTCTCAGCGCGTGTGTGACCGCATCGAT
>OMSP01000150.1 GCA_900313775.1 uncultured Eubacteriales bacterium | reverse complement strand
TATAGAAAAACCGCTGTTTTTCCATGTATTCACAGGAATCAAAGCGGTTTTCCAGCATACGCCAATTATAGATAGTATTTGAGCTAATTCCAAATTACTTCACACGCACTGTTTTGACCTTGGACCATGGCGAGTAATACTTCACTCCTCCCACGGTCTTGTAAGTCCGGATTCTGACATAGTACTTCTTCTTGGCTTTCAATCTGGTGATCTTCCTGGATGCCTTTTTATATCCCTTGACATTCACCGTCTTCTTGTTCTTGGTAAAGGCACTGTTGGTCGATACCTGGATCTGGTAGCCGTTGATGCGGGAAGCAGACATTTTGGCGGTCTGCTTTTTCCATTTGACTGTAACAGCTTTGCTGCCCTTTTTAAGTTTTGAGACAGTTGTCCCCTTCGGATTGATCAGGAAGGTACGCGCAATGGTCCCCGAATACTTGCCCTTGCCGGAGACGGTCACAGTCGCTTTCCCGACATTCTTGTTGTTCTTGTAAGCAATCGTGTAATCTGTATCTTTCTTCAGTGTGGTGCCGGACAGCTTCACGACCGGGTTCTGCGTGAGTGCTGCGCCTGTCCATGTCTTGTCAGCGACACCAGACACGGACGCTTTCGCGATAGATACCCTGGCCTTTTTGGGGATCGGCTCCGTCTTTTCCTGGCCGCATATCACGCATGTGAAGAGCTTTACACCCTCTTCATCGTATGTGGCCTCCTTGGTGACCTCGCCGTCATTCCAGTCATGCGGGCATTCAAACAGCGCATACAGACATACATTCTCTTTATAGACTTTGATCTTATACTCAGGATCCGACGAGACCATCTTATCGGTGTCGGGAGTCACGGAACCGTCTTCTCCGACGGTCGCTTCATACCAGCCTTTGAAAAGATATCCCGCATCCGGAACAGCAGTTACTGTGACCTCGGAATATCCCGGCAGAGTACAGCTGTGTCTGCCTGAAAAAGCTTCACTTTGTCCCTCTGTTGTCGTGATCGTGTATTTTCCTCCGGCAGAAGAACCGAAATCACCGTTTACAGTTCCCGGTTCAACAGCAAAGTTGTTGTGGAACCAGAGAGAACGCGCCGTGACATAGGTCACCAGATTTGCCGCATAATCGTCCCAGTCTGTCTTTGAGTCCGTTGTAGCCCGGAACTTCTGCTCATATTCTCCTGATCCCAGTGTGGTCACTGTGCTGTAATAATGGTCATTGGTGCTCATGCCTGTATCACTGGTGATCTCATTGACTTTATAATGGTTCATCCTGGCTGAGTCTGCAATATCGCTGATCAGCTGCTCAGTATTCTGAGGAAGCGCGTCGTAAAAATCGCGGTTCATATTGTACTGGTAGGTAACTTCCTCCATGAAATCCTCATGCTTGCTGAGAGTCTTGAAGATCGAAGTCTTGTAGTCATACTCATTGACAAGATTAGGAATGAAAGATCCTTCGCCGCTCCTGCGGTCTCCGTTGATCCTGTCATCGGCGTTGCCGAGATTTGCGTTTTGATATGTAGATCCCATGGCATTGTCGAGATCCCATAGCGGACCTGCAATCAGCTTGTCGTCATCGGTCATCCCGTCACGGTAAAACAGGATACTTCCTGCGCAGACATCAAAGTTCTTGATATACTCCTGCATGAGGTACATCTTGGCAAAACTCTCTATATCGATATAATCGGTATAATACTTTCCTTTGTTATAACCGGTATTAGAGCGCATCGCATCCCAGGCATCCTGAAGCCAACTCTGGATCACCGCCGCTTTTGCATTTAGGTTTTCCTGGCTCTCATCCACTTCCCCCGCTTCATTCTTGCCGAGCAGGTTGTCTCCCATCTTTTTGACATTGATTCGGTTAAATCTAGCCGGCGAGGTCCCTTGGGCTTCAATTAGCCCTCCAAGAGTAAATTGAGGGTCACCGCCCTGAGAAACAGGTTTTTCCTCATAATTACTCTGTTCGATCATGAACCCGTTCTTGGTGACATAAGAATCTGTTTTGGGCGTGACTGTATAGCATCCCTGGTACTCGCCGTTCATCCAGACATCCGCGGAAGCGGTATCCTGTCCGATCCCCTGCTGATACGCCAGTTGATAGCCGGAGCGGTTGCACAGCAGG
>OMSP01000122.1 GCA_900313775.1 uncultured Eubacteriales bacterium | reverse complement strand
GGGTCTGAAGAATGCATCTCAGGCTTCCGGGGTGCGCTTTAAAGTCTGGAGCAAGTCCGATCAGGGGGATGTCAAATGGTATGATGCGGTGAGGCAGAGCGACGGCTCCTATACGCGTGTGATCTCCATCAGAAATCATAATTATGCCGGCACTTATAAAGCAGAGGTCTATGTCACAGACAAGAAGGGAGTGTCACGTAAACACACTCAGACGACATGCAATATGAAGGCGTCTGCCAAGATCACTGTCAAATACATGAAGAAAGGCCGGTACCGCGCGACAGTAAAGTCGATCAAATATCCGGGCATCAGCAGTTTCAAGAAGATGAGGCTCCCCACCTGGAGCCAGAAGAACGGCAAGGACGATATCGTCTGGCATCGTCCGACCGGGGTCAACGGTAAGACATATTATATCGATTTTAATATCAAAGAGCATAAGCATCTCGGAAAGTTCACGAGCAATCTGTATGTATACGACTCCACAGGCAAGAGATACTATGTCTGCGCGAAGAATTTCAGCATCGCAAAGCCCAAAAACGGCAAAGTGACGATCACTTCGGTCAATGTGAACGATGGAGTTTTCACTGCCAAGATGACCGGCATCAAGAACAAGAGCCGTATGAAGAAGGTGCGCTTCAAGGTATGGAGCACCGGTCAGAACGTGAAGTGGTATACGGCCAAGAAGAAATCGAACGGTTCATATACAGCGAAGATCAAGATAGCCAATCACGGCAATAACCGCGGGACATACAATATCTATGGATATGCGGTGGATACAAAGGGGGATTACCGGTATCAGAGCAAGGCGACGCGGTCCATGGCATTGCCCAAGACAACGACAAGAACGACGCCGATCTTATACGCGAGCAAGCTGAAAGCTTACAACAGCAGCGCCCAGAGCCTGGCGATCGATGTCAGCCACTGGCAGGGAAAGATCGACTGGACAAAGGTCAAAAAGGACGGTATTCAAGCTGCGATCGTCCGCACTTCCTACAGCGCTAAGACTGTCACTTCCAAGGCGGTCGACGACAGACAGTGGGAGAATAATATCAAGGGCTGCAAAGCGAACGGCATCCCTTACGGCGTATATATTTATTCGCTGGCCACAACTCCGGCGCAGGTCGAGAAAGAGGCACAGCATGTTCTCGACATGATGAAAGATGTCAGTGCTAATCCGAAATACCCGGTTTTCCTGGATCTGGAAGATGCAAAGCAGAACAAGCTGTCACAGGCGCAGTTAAAGAACATCTATGACGCCTGGGCAAAGAAGATCAAAGCCGGCGGTTATACACCGGGCGTATACGCTTCCAAGAGCTGGTGGAACAATCAGTTGGCTACGCTGGTCATTCAGAGCGGCTATACCAGGTGGGTGGCACAGTGGCCGTATACATATACAAGCACGACCAGATGCAGCTTCACGAAAGCTAAAGTAAATATCTGGCAGTTCAGTGACAACGGCAGAGTGAACGGCATCTCAGGCGCTGTCGATCTGAACTGGATCTATCACTAAATTTCAGGAGAGAGATGAAGTATACAAAAATCGCAAAATGGAACACGGTTGTTGATAAAGATGGTCGCGCTGTCCGCCAGCGCGGCCATTGACGTCTTAAAGGAGGAGAGGATGAGCAGGATAATCGGTGACGGAATTACATTTGACGATGTGTTGTTAGTTCCGGGATATTCCCGGGTGATCCCGAACCAGGTGGATGTGTCTTCACAACTGACCGAAAAGATCCACCTGAACATACCTTTGATGAGCGCCGGCATGGATACGGTAACGGAGCACCGTATGGCGATCGCGATGGCACGTCAGGGCGGGATCGGCGTCATCCATAAAAATATGTCGATCGAACAGCAGGCCGAGGAAGTGGATATGGTCAAACGCTCTGAGAACGGCGTCATCACCGATCCCTTCTCACTGAGTGCTGAGCATACGCTTGCGGACGCTGACGAGTTGATGCGCAAGTATCACATCTCCGGTGTCCCGGTCACTGAAGGGAAAAAACTGGTTGGCATCATCACCAACCGTGATATGATCTTTGTCGAGGATATGAGTCAGAAGATCAAAGAGCGGATGACCAGTGAGAATCTGATCACAGCCGAGGAGGGAATCACGCTCGATGAGGCTAAGAAGATCCTTGCGGAAGCGCGCAAGGAGAAACTTCCGATCGTCGATAAAAAGGGCAATCTCAAAGGGCTGATCACGATCAAGGATATCGAAAAGCAGATCAAATACCCTAATTCCGCCAAGGATGAACAGGGAAGGCTTCTCTGCGCCGCGGCGGTAGGTATCACAGCCAATCTGCTGGACCGCGTGGAAAAACTGGTGGACGCCCAGGTCGATGTCGTCGTTCTGGATTCGGCTCACGGTCATTCTGAGAATGTCATCCGCGGAGTCCGCATGGTCAAGGACGCGTACCCTGATCTGCAGGTGGTGGCCGGCAATGTAGCGACCGAACAGGGGACAAGAGATCTCATCGAGGCAGGGGTCGACGCTGTCAAGGTCGGCATCGGGCCGGGCTCGATCTGCACGACCCGGATCGTCGCGGGAATCGGCGTGCCTCAGATCACAGCTGTCATCGACTGTGCGAGAGGCGCGGAGGGGACCGGCGTTCCGATCATCGCCGACGGCGGTATCAAATACTCGGGAGATATCACAAAGGCACTGGCGGCAGGCGCAAATGTCTGCATGCTGGGAAGCATTTTCGCAGGATGCGACGAAAGCCCGGGAGAGTTTGAACTCTATCAGGGACGTAAATACAAAGTATACCGGGGCATGGGCTCACTGGCCGCGATGGAGAACGGCAGCAAGGACCGGTATTTCCAG
>OMSP01000172.1 GCA_900313775.1 uncultured Eubacteriales bacterium | reverse complement strand
TGTCCCTCTTCAATCTCTCTTCGAGTCTGGCCAGTTCTTCCTCCATGCGGCGAAGCATCTCTTTCTGCTCCTCGAAATCCGGCTCTGAATCCTCTGCGGCAGCCGGTTCAGGCTTCTCCGCGGGTGCCGGCACTTCTGCAGGCACTTCGGCAGCGATCGGCTCGGGGATCTCCACAGGAGCCGGTTCGGGCATCTTCACAGAAGCCGGTGCCGCTTCGGGTGCCGCGGACTGCTTCATTTTATTCAGGCTTAACTCAGCCTCGAGCTCGCGGATACGCTTATCCGCATTTTTCAGAGCAAGCTGCAGATTATCTCTCTCTGCCGTGAGCGCGCTGAGCCTCTGGGCATCCGTTGAGGTGTCCGCCGACATCTTCGCGCCTCTTGCGCGCAGGGATTCTGTCAGGGAATCTCTCTCCGCCTCGAGCGAACGGACCTTCGCTTTAGCCAGATCTGCCTGCACCTGCGCTTCCTGCTTCTCTTTAGTCGCCTGATCCAACAGGCTCTGATAATAAGTCACGATCTCTTCAAACTGATCCGTGATCTGTTTGATATTGTCACTCATCAGTATCCTCCCTTATAACATCTGTCTCTTCCGGAACCTGATCCAGATATTCCTCCAATGTCATCTCATGTTTATGCATATAGGCGGCCGGCTCCTTTCCGACATAACGGATGTGCCAGGACTCATATATATATCCTGTGATATCTTCTTTCTTTTGGGGATATCGCACGATATATCCGTAATGCCAGGCGTTCTTCTCGAGCCATTTGGCTGCCCGTGTGTTGGTGAAACTGTTCAGATCCACGCCTTTGATGCCCACATCACAACACAGTCCCGTCTGATGCTCGCTGTACCCGGGTCGCGCGGAATAGGTGTCGGCCTTGTCCTTGCCCTTGGACTTGACATAACTGTTGTACAGCGCTTCCTGATATCCGTAAGGCCGGTAACCTGTACGCAGTACGATCTCGTGATCCTCCTCCCGAGCTGCTGTGAACAGCTCTTCGAGTGCCTCCGCGGCTTCGCTTTTCATCTTCTTGACGGTATTGCTGCTGAAAGTGGTATCACAAGTCTTTACCTGAACAAGATCACCGGGGACATAGTTTTTGCTCAGACCGTACTGCTTGTTGACAAGGATCAGAAGATCACCTTCATCCTCATCTATCACTTCCGGCCGCTCTTTTGCCTTTGCCACGGCTTCTTTGCGGGCTTTCTCCGCCGGATCTTCCTTTTTGGTCTTCTCGACCTTCTCCGCCTTGTCCTTGGCACTGCTTCCGCAACCCTCCAAAAAAGCTGCAGTCAACAGCAGGCATAACCCCAAGCAGAGCAATCTCTGTTTTAATGGTCGATATGCCATAGAACTCCCCCTTATCTGTCTGTCACAAAACTTTGGATAAGAAATCCTGCAGTCTCGGATCCCGGGGACGTTCAAAGAACTCCTCGGGCGTGTTTTCCTCTTTGACGACCCCCTCATCCACAAAGAGTACGCGATGGGCCACCTCCTTGGCGAATCCCATTTCGTGAGTTACGACGATCATCGTCATTCCCTGTTTGGCCAGCTTCTTCATGATCTCAAGGACTTCCCCGACCATCTCCGGGTCGAGCGCTGAAGTCGGCTCATCAAAGAGCATGACATCCGGATCCATCGCCAGCGCGCGGACGATTGCGATACGCTGCTTCTGTCCGCCTGAGAGCTGGGAGGGATAGCTGTCCGCCTTCTCCTCAAGACCGATCCTCTTGAGCAGATCCATCCCCTTCTTTTCCGCCGCCTCTTTGGACTGCTTCAGTATCTTGATCGGCGCGATCGTGATATTTTCCAGAATGGTCTTATGCGGAAACAGGTTGAAATGCTGGAAGACCATACCTATCTTCTGACGGTGTAGATTGATATCTGTTCCCTTGTCAGTCAGATCGGTCCCCTCAAAGATGATCTTTCCTTCTGTCGGCGGTTCCAGCATATTGAGAGCACGCAGAAAAGTCGATTTGCCGGAACCGGACGGCCCGACGACAACTACCACTTCGCCCCTCTCTATCTCCTGGTCAATGCCCCTGAGCACCTTCAGTTCTCCAAAGCTCTTATGGAGGTTCTCGACTTTGATAATGATATCTTTATCAGTGGTCACTGTTTCTCAACCTCCTCTCAAGCATCGTCACGAGTTTACTGAAGATCAGGACCATCACAAGGTAGATGATGGCCACGACGATCAGCGGCATGAACGCGTCGTAGGTACGGCTGCGGATGATATCGCCGCCCTTGGTCAGATCCTCCATAGCTATATAGCCCGATACCGATGTCTCTTTCAACAGGACGATGAATTCATTGCCCAAAGCCGGCAGGACATTTTTAAACGCCTGCGGCAGGATGATATAGCGCATCGTCTGTACATAGTTGAATCCAAGTGAACGACCTGCTTCAAACTGCCCCTCATCGATCGACATGATACCCGATCGGAAGATCTCGGCGACATAAGCGCTCGAGTTCAGTCCGAAAGCCAGTATCGCGACGATGACCTTGTTGATATTGACACTCGCGAAAATGACATAATAGATGATCAACAGCTGTACGACGACCGGCGTTCCGCGGATCACGGTGATATAGATCTGCGCGATCACATTGAGGATCTTGACATTGCCCTGCTTGTCATGCGTCGAGCGTATGACCGCCAGAAGGAATCCCAGCACGACACCGACCAACGCGGCGAAAAAGGCCACAATCAATGTGACCTTTAACCCGTTGACAAGATATCTCCACCGTTCGTCCTGTACAAAATTCAGAATAAAACGACTTTTGAGATCCATATTACTCCTTAACGATGATAACCTGCTTGCCTGTGTAATAGCTGTCAGTAAAATCGACCTGAGTCTTGCGCTCATCTGTCACTGTCATGCCGGCTGCGCCAAAATCGGCCTTGCCGCTCTGAACGGCCGGGATGATAGCGTCAAACGCCATGTCTTCGATCTCAAGTTCATATCCGAGTTTATCGCAGATAGCCAGCGCGAAATCGGCATCGATACCGACGATCTCGTCGCCTTCCCTGTACTCATACGGCGGGAACTCCGCGTTGGTTGCCATGACGAGCTTGCCCTTGGATCGGTCGACACCTTCCGGAGACTGATAACGGTCGCCCTTTCCCTCGATATAGTAGGTGACGATCTTATCAAATGTGCCTTCGTCCTTGAGCTCCTGGATAGCTTTATTGAAGTCAGCGCATACTGCGTTGTCCTTCTTGAAGCACATCGCATAATCCTCTTCCACATAGGGCGCGTCCAGGATCTTCAGCCCCTCAGCCTCCGCGACAAATGCCTGTGCCGGCTGATCGTCGATGACGACCGCATCGATCTTGCCCTGTGTCAGAGACTGCACAGCCTCAAAGCCCTTGTTGAAGCGCTCAACGTTCTCATCACCGTAATCATCAGTGACATAAATGTCGCCTGTCGTACCGGTCTGAACACCGATCTTGGCGCCTTCAAGATCATCAGCGCTCTCGATCTTTTTGCCCGTGTCAGCCTGATCGGAACCGCCGCAGGCAGCAAGCATTGCCGCTGTCATTCCCATTGCGAGTAAAATAGCCAATACCTTTTTCATCATGTCCTCCTTCGCCATCCGGGCAAAACGCACGGATGCATAATTATTAACGATAACAAACGATCATTCAGATTATATCACGAACATCTGAAAAATGAAATGCATAAATATTTATCATCTGCTTTTAATGAGCCCAGAGCAGGAAGTATAAAAACGCGAACATACCGACCATGATGCGGTAGTATCCGAACGGCTTGAAATCATGCCCTTTGATAAAGTGGACAAAGAACCGGATCGTGATCATTGAGACGACAAAAGCCGTGATAAATCCGGTGAGAAGCAGACCGATCTCCCCCATCGTGAAGACCAGACCGAATTTGAACAGTTTCAGAAAGCTCGCACCGAACATGACCGGAATGGCCATGAAGAAGGTGAACTCCGCGATCACCGGACGAGCCATGCCCAGGAGCAGACCGCCGACGATTGTGATGCCCGAGCGGCTTGTACCCGGCAGGAACATGGCGATCACCTGGAAAAGCCCTATGATCAGAGCAAGCCGGTAGTCGATATCCCCGAGCTTGCGTACGACCGGACTGCGGTCGGCCGTCTTATTCTCGACCACTATAAACAGGATACCGAAGACGATCAGCATCAGTGAGATGAATACCGGCTTTCCCATCACCCTGTCTATAGCATCGTCAAAGAGGAATCCCAGAACAGCTGCGGGGATCGTAGCCACTAAGACTTTAGCCCAGAGGATCCAGGTCCTCCTCTTTTGCATATCATTTTTGTATCTTGAGAAAGGATTAAGTTTACGGAAATAGAGCACACAGACTGCAAGGATCGCACCCAGCTGGATAACGACTTCAAACATCGTCTTGAAGTTGGTGCTCGTCTCCATATGGATCAGATTATCGACAAGGATCAGATGCCCGGTACTGCTGACCGGCAGCCACTCTGTGATACCCTCAACGATACCGAGGATCAATGCCTTAACGAAATTCCCCATCTATGTACTCTCCTTTTCAGACTCTGTCAGTCCGGTATAAGCACCCCCTATTATACGGTTGAACGCTCCTTATTGCAATTCACTTTATCAGCACACCGTAAACGCCCCGTCGATGACCAGGTTGTGCCCGGAGATCATATCGGAGGCATCACTCGCAAGAAACAGGGCGCACGCCGCTACTTCCTCCGGCTCCACAAATCTCCCCATCGGGATCTTGGCCAGCATCTCTTCGGC
>OMSP01000195.1 GCA_900313775.1 uncultured Eubacteriales bacterium | reverse complement strand
CTATGATGAGCTGGACGGCAAGAGATCTCCTGTTCCGGCCGCTCCCAAGAAAAGTAAGAAAGGCAAAAAGTCTAAGAAAGCGTCGAAAAAATCAAAGAAGAAAAAGCCCGCCAAGAAAGGCAAGAGTCCGTATGACGGCTATAGTGATTACGATGACTATGACGACGAGTATCCGATGGAAGAAGATCTGTTCGGCAATGATTCGTTTGACGCCTATGAATATGATAATTATGAGAATGACTTCAGTTTAGATGACGATGAAGATCTGTTCGAGAGTCCGACCGGGCATCTGCCGAACAAACTGACAGACACGCTGGCGGATCACAAGAGGATCGACCCGAATAAGGTCCCCGGAAAGAAAGCCGGACGGTCATCAGGGACACAGGCCAATCAGAAATTCCATGTCGACAGCGACGACACCTTCAAACTCGACTTTATCGATCTGGATGATTGACGGCCTCCCTCATAGCTTATGAATCCACCATACCGGGGGCTCTGCCTCCGGTATGTTTACATGTTTCACTTATTATTGACAGTTCGTTCACAGAAGCGACACGATTTCTGACTACAATTGTAGTCAGAAAGGGGCGATAAGACATGACACAGACATATCAGTATTATGATCCGCAGACAGGGCAGGCCAATTACAACAGACGCCCGCCGAAAAAGAATCACAGATGGCTGAGGACGATTGCTTTGGCTATCGTCTTCGGACTGGTCGCAGGACTCACATTTACCGGAGTCAGTTACGGCGGCCGCAAGCTTTTGGCAGACGATAAGAAGCAGGAAAATATTTCTTCTGTCATCACTTCCGATTCAAATGACAAGACCGAGGCATTGCTTCAGACAACGGCTACTTCCGGCAAGAGCATTTCCGATATTGTGGAAAATGTCATGCCGTCGATAGTATCGATCACAAGCATGAGTGTCAAGGAGGTGGAATCCTTCTTCGGCAGCCAGATGCAGGAGGCCAAGAGCGCCGGATCCGGCATCATCCTAGGGGAGAATGATGAGGAACTGCTGATCGCAACGAACAATCATGTGGTACAGGGAAGTGAAAAGCTTACCGTAACGTTTGACGACAATGAGAGTGTGGCGGGTTCCGTCAAAGGTACGGACGCCAAAGTCGATCTGGCGGTCGTGTCTGTAAAGAAAGCAGACATCCCAAAGGATACCACCAAGGCGATCAAGATCGCTACGATGGGTGATTCCTCAAGCGCGCGTGTCGGTGATACGGCGATCGCGATCGGTAATGCGCTGGGCTACGGACAGTCAGTGACCACCGGCGTCATAAGCGCGACGAATCGTTCGATCGAAGATGTGTCGGGAACATTCATTCAGACAGACGCCGCCATCAACCCGGGCAACAGCGGAGGGGCTCTGCTCAATGCCAAAGGCGAGATCATCGGCATCAACAGCGCCAAGATCCAGGATACCTCGGTTGAAGGCATGGGCTATGCGATCCCGATCTCAGACGCAAAGGAGATCCTGCAGAACCTGATGAACCGTCAGACACGCGAAAAAGTCGCTGAAGGTGAACAGGGATTTTTGGGGATCACCGGACGTACGGTCGATGAGACGACAGCTCAGATGTATGATCTGCCGACCGGTGTCTATGTGACTGAAGTCGAATCCGGTTCAGCGGCTGATAAAGCGGGCATCAAAGAAGGGTATATCATCACGGCTTTTGACGGCGCTTCACTGGACGGTATGGATGCACTGCAGTCTCTCCTCAAGACATATAAAGCGGGAGAGAAGGTGGAGATAAAAGTGGCTGTTCCTGACAATTATAAAGAAAAGACAATGACAGTCACACTTGGTAAATGGGAAGCAAACGGGAGGTAATCTATGTATACGTTGGCAGACATTGAGAAAACAGATCCTCAGATCGCACAGTTGATAAGCAGTGAGCATGAGAGGCAGGCTCATCATATCGAGCTGATCGCTTCGGAGAATTGGGCGTCGCATGCTGTGATGTCTGCCATGGGGAGTATACTGACCAATAAATATGCCGAGGGCTATCCCGGCAAACGATATTACGGCGGCTGTGAGTGTATGGACGGCATTGAGGATCTGGCCAGAGACAGGGCTATGAAGCTGTTTGACTGTACCTATGCCAACGTCCAGCCGCATTCGGGAGCCAACGCTAATCTGGCGGCTTATTTTGCGATGCTCGAACCGGGAGACAAGGTGCTCGGCATGGACTTGAGCCACGGCGGACATCTGACACACGGCTCGCCTGTAAATATCTCCGGTAAGTATTTTGACTTTTCGTCTTACGGTGTCGGTGAGGATGGCCGTATCCAATATGATCAGGTCGAAGCCCTGGCAAAAGAAGTCAGGCCGAAGCTGATCGTAGCCGGTGCGAGCGCTTATTCGCGCACGATTGATTTCGCCCGTTTCCGCGAGATCGCCGATGCCTGCGGGGCCATGCTCATGGTCGATATGGCGCATATAGCAGGTTTGGTCGCGGCCGGTCTGCATCCCTCGCCTATTCCCTATGCCGATGTGGTCACTACGACTACGCATAAGACGCTGCGCGGTCCGCGCGGCGGCATGATCCTTGCGAGCGCTGAAGCGCAGAAAGAGTTCAATTTCAACAAAGCGGTCTTTCCCGGGACTCAGGGAGGACCGCTGATGCATGTCATTGCCGCGAAAGCTGTCTGCTTTGCAGAGGCAATGACCGGTGAATTCAAGTCATACCAGAAGCAGGTGCTCGCGAATGCGCAGGCTCTGTGTCGAGGGCTGTTGGAGCGCGGTATGAAGATCGTCTCCGGCGGTACGGATAACCACCTGCTCCTCGTCGATCTTTCTGATCGGGAGGTGAGCGGTAAGGATCTGGAGATCCGTCTGGATGCTGTCGGTATTACAGCCAACAAGAATACAGTACCGGGAGAGAAACGCTCACCATTTGTCACAAGTGGTCTGCGTCTCGGTACGCCTGCAGTCACGACCCGCGGGTTAGTGGAAGAGGATATGGACACGATCGCAGAATGCATCGCCCTTATGGCTGAGGACGAGGCCAACGCTGACGCTGTCCG
>OMSP01000204.1 GCA_900313775.1 uncultured Eubacteriales bacterium | reverse complement strand
TACGATACAGATCAAAGCCGTCACTGTTCTCCGTCAGTTTTTCGATCGTCGCCGCAGTCCGAAAACGAGACCTATAGATGTTCAGTACGATGGCCGCCAGACAGATACCGAGTGCAACAACGATCACGATTCCGATGACCATGTATTCCTTCAGCTTTCTCTTTCAGGAGGAGAACACCTGTTCTCTCTTGCAATACCACGCTTTTTCCTAATTACACTTTACCACGCAAGATGCATATATTCATTATATATTTACATTTTTATTATAATGCGTGGTTCAGACAAAGAAAAAGGACATTTCCCTATTTTGGAAAATGTCCTTACATATCTGTATGCGTGCAGCGCACAAATTAACGCTTCGAGAACTGCGGTGCACGTCTCGCGCCTTTGAGACCGTATTTCTTACGTTCCTTCATGCGCGGGTCACGGGTGAGATAGCCGGCCTTCTTGAGAGTCGGGCGATAGTCTTCGTCCGCCTCACACAGAGCGCGGGCGATACCGTGACGGATCGCGCCTGCCTGACCGGTAAAACCGCCGCCTTTGACGCTGACATTGATATCAAATTTGCCGAGTGTGTCGGTCGCCTCAAGCGGCTGACGCACGACGACCTTCAGTGTCTCAAGACCAAAGTAATCCTCAATGTCGCGCTTGTTGATCGTGATCGCACCTTTGCCGGGAGTCATATAGACACGGGCAATGGATTTTTTTCTTCTGCCTGTTCCGTAGAACTGCTCACTTGCTTCTTTAGCCATGTCTTATCCTCCTTATTCCAATGTCAGCACTTCGGGCTTCTGAGCCTGCTGTTTGTGCTCCGGACCCGCGTATACGTGAAGCTTGTCCAGCATCTGTCTTCCGAGCGGTCCCTTGGGGAGCATGCCCTTGACAGCCAGTTCGACGACTCTTTCCGGCTTCTTGGCCAGCATTTCCTTCAAAGTCATCTCCTTCATACCGCCGACATATTCCGAGTGATGATAATAGATCTTCTGGTCGAGTTTGCGACCGGTCACCTTGACTTTCGCCGCATTGACGACAACTACATAATCACCCACATCTTCGTTGGGGGTGAACTCCGGCTTGTTCTTGCCGCGCAGGACTGTCGCGATCTGCGCTGCCATTCGACCGAGCACCTGGCCGTCGGCATCGACGACATACCATTTGCGCTCTATCTTGGCCGGATTAGCCATATATGTTTTCATTGATGTTTCCTCCTGCTGTAATCAATCACATGTACCGTGTCCGTAAAACCGCTTTGCTCCGGGGCATTGGTTCAAAGCGAGACCCCACAGACACGCCACAATATTATACAGAATGAGATAGTTCTGTGTCAAGCCTTATATCAGAAGATCTTGAGGACTTTTCCCTTGACCTGATCGGTTTTGATCAGGCCCTCGTTCGTGGCCTGTTCCCGGTTGCTCGAGAGCACGAACACTTCCCCCTCCTGCACGGTGACCGGGAAGCTGAAGCTGTTCTCTACGCCCCACCACTCAACATCATCAGGGACATTGGGGATGGCTTTCCCGTTGACCTGGATCCGGTTGGTGATCGGATCATAGTCCACTGTATCTCCGGCGCGGCCGATCGCGCGGCGCACGCAGACAAGTCCGGCCTTGTTTTTAAAGACTGTCAGATCGTTGGTATGCGGCTGTCTGCTGATCCGGGAATACACGATCTTATCGCCCTTGCTGACACTGTCTTCCATTGCATTGTCACGCATCACGGTAACGCCCAAAAGCAGTTGAAAAGCAAGGATCCCGGCCAGGATCAGGATAACGATCGTCGCGAGCACACCCGGCCAATGCCGCTTCTTCGTTTCCATGGATTCTCTGATCTGCTCTTCCGAGGTCTTCACCACCGGCCTGGCCGGCTGCTGTACCGTTCCGGTCAATGACTGCCCCGATCCGTCCTCTGTGGTCATGCCACTGATCTGACCGGAAAGCTCATCCAGTTCTTTGGACAGCGTTTCTTTCTCCTTTTGAAGCTCCCTGATCTCCTTTTCCATCTGTTGTCTGTTTATCACAACAGATGAACACTCATTGCGGGAGATCTGAGCAAACTCCTTGTAGGCGTCACTCTTTATGTTCTTAGCCTCAGACTCCGCACGTGAGATGATCTCTCTGGCCTGTTTTTCAGCGTCTTTGGTCAGCTCCGCAGTGCGTTTGCTAGTCTGCGCGTCCAGCTGCTGCAGACGTTCACGCATCTGCCGGATCTTCTGATCCAGCTCTGTATTGGTCGTAGTTTGACTCCCCTTGTTTTTCTTCATCTCAACTGTCCCTCTTCAATCTCTCTTCGAGTCTGGCCAGTTCTTCCTCCATGCGGCGAAGCATCTCTTTCTGCTCCTCGAAATCCGGCTCTG
>OMSP01000145.1 GCA_900313775.1 uncultured Eubacteriales bacterium | reverse complement strand
TAAGGCCCTGCGGCATCGTCCTGGTCGGTATCACGATGATCTTCTTATCCTTTGTCAGTTCTCTTGCCTGATCAGCAGCCATGATGATGTTTTTATTATTGGGAAGGATATAGACGGTCTTCTGCGGAAGCTGCTCTATCGCGCGCATGATATCATCTGTGCTCGGATTCATCGTCTGTCCGCCCGAAATGACGATATCAGCTCCCATCTGACTGAATATATCAGCCATGCCGTCTCCGGCAGCCACCGTGACAAAACCGGCTCGACCTCTCTCTTCCGCCTCCTGCTCTTCTGCCTTCTCAGCCTCATCGAGTTCCGCCTGAGTGACAAGTGTGTTCTCATGCTCCAGGCGCATATTGTCGATCTTGAGATTGGACAGAGCGCCGTAGGTCAGAGCTTTCTGTATAGCCAGTCCGGGATCATTGGTGTGCACATGGATCTTGATGATATCCTCATCTGCCACGCAGACAATGGAATCACCGATCGTCGACAGATAGCTTTTCAGCTGTTCTTCCGCTTCCGGAGGCGCCTCTGCTCCTGTCATGATCAGAAATTCAGTGCAGTAACCGTATTTGATATCATCTGTGGAGATATGCTCACGGACCCGCTCTTTGCGGATGATCTCCTCAGTGTTCTTCACCTCTACTGCCGAGATGGCCGGTGCACTGGTGATCTTAAGAGCGGCCTCCGGATCTTCTGAAACAGCGCGCAACAGGTCCAGCGCACCCTCCAGAAAATGCATCAATCCCTGTCCGCCTGAATCGACAACGCCCGCCTCTTTGAGGACAGGGAGCATCTCGGGTGTCTTGCTGAGAGTATCATTGCCGACACGGACTATGGTCTCAAACCCCTGCAAAAGATCAACGTTATCAGTTATATCGCTCTCTTCATCACCGGCCTCGGTGAGGGCGACTGCTGACTCTGCCATATCTCTGGCCACGGTCAGTATCGTTCCCTCCATAGGCTTCATGACAGCCTTTGAAGCCGTCTCGGAAGCCTTCCCGATGGCCGCTGCAAGAACAGCTGCGTCGAGTTGATCCTGTTTGGCTTCTCTGACAGCCCTGGTAAACCCTCGGAGGAGCTGTGACAGAATGACACCTGAATTGCCGCGTGCACCTCGCAGGGAACCGGATGATATCGCCCGGCAGAGATCCTCCATATCAGCTGTATCGCCGATCTTATTGATCTCTGTGACTGCTGCCTGCAGGGTCATGCTCATATTTGTTCCGGTATCACCGTCGGGAACCGGAAATACATTGAGCATATTGATCATTTCTTTATTGTCTTCAAGCCGTTTTGCACCTGCCAGAAAGAGGCTGCGCAGCAACGGCGCATCGATCGTGTATATCGTCAATCTGAAACCTCCTTAATCAATAACTCGCAGACCTTCAATATAGACTCTGATCCGCTCAACAGGCATACCGGCGAATTTCTCCACTTTGTATGTCACGTTTTCAATCAGATTCTGTGTAACGGTGGGTATATTGATTCCGTAAACAACAATGACATGGAAATCGATCTTAATCTTATTGTCCTCAGTCAGAATGACTCTGACTCCTCTAGTCAGGCTGTCACGTTTCAGAAGCCTCACCAGACCATCCTTCATATTGACAGCTGCCATGCCCACAATACCGAATGATTCGATAGCCACGCTGCCTGCATATCTGGCAATCGCCTCCGGTTTGATCCTAATCGTTCCCAAATCGTTATTCATACGACCTTTCATAGAATATCCTCCAATGATCAGTTCTTAAAGCTGTGGATCGGCGCCGGTATCCTCCCGCTGCGCCCCACAAATTCACTGCAGTCATAGGTGTTTACCGGCATGATGACAGACTCACCGAGCAGACCTCCGAAATAGGCCTTTTCGCCTGCCTCCTTGCCGATTACGGGGATGACACGTACGGCCGTCGTCTTTCCGTTGACCATACCGATCGCCATTTCGTCGGCGATCACCCCTGATATCGTTGCCTCGGAAGTTGTGCCCGGAATGGCGATCATATCCAGACCGACAGAGCATACACAGGTCATAGCTTCCATTTTTTCTATTGTGACAGCTCCCTCCTCGGCGGCTCTGGCCATGGAACGGTCTTCAGTCACCGGAATGAAAGCGCCGCTCAGACCGCCCACATATGAGGCAGCCATCACGCCTCCTTTTTTGACATGATCGTTGAGAAGCGCCAGCGCCGCAGTCGTACCCGGCGCTCCTGCCATTTCAAGACCCATCTCCTTTAGGATATCGGCGATGCTGTCTCCTACAGCAGGTGTCGGGGCAAGTGACAGATCGACGATCCCGAGAGGGATCTGAAGATCCTGACTGGCGCGCTGCGCGACCAGCTGGCCGACCCTGGTGATCTTGAAAGCTGTCTTTTTGATCTGATCACAGAGATCCTTAAAATCCATACCGCGGACCTGAGCGATCGCATGACGCACCACACCGGGACCACTGACACCGACATTGATCACGGAATCGCCCTCAGTTACGCCGAGAAACGCTCCGGCCATAAAAGGATTGTCATCCGGGGCATTGCACAGGACTACAAGTTTAGCGCAGCAGATCGAATCTTCATCAGAGGTCATTTCAGCTGTCTGCCGTATGATCTCCCCCATAAGACGCACGGCATCCATATTGATGCCGGTCTTGGAAGATCCGGCCACTACACTTGCACAGACTCGCTCAGTGCAGGATAAAGCAGCAGGGATAGATCGGATGAAAGTCTCCTCTGCCGCTGTCATCGATTTGGATACCAGAGCTGAATAGCCTCCGATAAAATTGACTCCTATCTCGGAAGCGGCCTTATCGAGGGTGAGTGCGATGCGTTTATAATCTTCGCAATTGTGCGCGGCTGATGCTCCGATCAAAGAGATCGGTGTCACTGCGACTCGTTTGTTGACAACAGGGATGCCGAACTCTCTTTCAATTATATGTGCTTCATGCACCAGATCACGACCCACACATGTTATCTTCCTGTATATATTATCGCACAGCTTATCAAGCGAATCGCTGATACAGTCCATCAGGCTGATGCCGAGAGTGATCGTTCTGACGTCCAGATTTTCAGACTCGATCATATGATTGGTCTGTGATACTTCATAAGAATGGATCATTTCATTTCCTCGCGTTCAGATACGGTGCATGGACTCGAAGATCTCTTCCTTCTGGCAGTGGATGTCCATGCCGAGCTCCTTGCCGATCTCGATTATCTCTTCCGAGATATCGGCGAAGCGTTCATCGACTCCCGTCACATCAATGATCATCATCATATTGAAATAACCGTCGACAATGGTCTGTGAGATATCGAGGATATTTATCTTCTGATCAGCCAGATAAGTACATACCCTTGCGATTATACCTACCGAGTCACGGCCGACAACGGTAATCACTGCTCTTTTCATGTAGTTTCTGTTCCTTTCATTGACTTTTTTTCTGCCATTTTATAGTATAACATAGATGAGTTTCTCTTGCACATTGATGTGTCATATGGTATTCTTTTTTACAAATTTGCGTCTTTGTAACAAGAAAGGAAATCTAAAGTGAATCAGTACTACCAACCTGAAAAAGAAACCGCTTCACGCGATCAGATCAGCAGCTGGCAGCTGGAAGGGCTGAAAAAGACCGTTCAGAGAATGTACGATCATGTACCGTATTATCGAGCCAAGCTGGAAGCTGTCGGACTGGAGCCCGGAGATATCCGCTATCTGGAGGATATCCGCAAGCTGCCGACGCTCTCCAAAGATGATCTGAGAGAGAATTATCCCTATGGTCTGTTGGCGAGCCCTCTCTCCGACTGTGTGCGTATCCAGAGCACATCCGGAACGACTGGAAAGCGAGTGATCGCTTATTACACGCAGCATGATGTGGATCTGTGGGAAGACTGCTGTGCTCGCGCGATCGTTGCTGCCGGCGGCACCAAAGATGACGTGGTCCAGGTTTCATACGGCTACGGCCTCTTTACTGGCGGACCGGGATTAAACGGAGGATCGCATAAACTGGGAAGTCTCACCGTACCGACTTCCTCCGGCAATACAGACCGTCAGATACAGTTTATGTGCGACCTGGGAACAACGATCCTCTGCTGCACTCCTTCCTACGCTGCTTACCTGGCCGAGTCTATCCATGAGCAGGGAGTGCGCGACAAGATCCGCTTAAAAGCCGGTATCTTCGGCGCTGAAGCATGGACAGAGGAGATGCGCCGCGATATCCAGGATCAGCTTGGGCTGAAGGCTTATGATATTTACGGGTTGACGGAGCTTTCCGGCCCCGGTGTATCATTCGAATGTCACGCTCAGGCCGGTATGCATGTCAACGAAGATCACTTTATCGTCGAATGTGTTGATCCCAATACCCTTGAGCCGGTACCGGATGGTCAGCGGGGAGAGATCGTCTTTACTTCACTTGACAAAGAAGCTTCTCCGATGGTGCGCTACCGCACCAGAGACATCGGCATTCTGACTCACGAGCCCTGCGAGTGCGGACGGACTTTCGTGCGCATGTCCAAGCCGCTCGGGCGCAGTGACGATATGCTTATCGTTAAGGGCGTTAATGTATTTCCGTCTCAGATCGAGGAAGTACTTCTCAAGAACGGTTATCAGGCGAACTATCAGATCGTTGTCGACCGCGTAGGTAACTCGGATACGATCGAAGTGCGCGTGGAGATGACGCCGGACATGTTCTCCGATGACCTCTCTGAGATCAGCCGTTACGAGAAGCATCTGGTAGCCGCTTTGAAGAGCATGCTCGGCATCATGGCCAAAGTCAGTCTTGTCTCTCCGAAGAGCATCGAACGCTCCGAGGGAAAGGCTGTCCGTGTCATCGACCGCCGTAAGCTGTATGTCTGACGACAGAAAGGAGAACCCCATGGCTGTAAAACAAAT
>OMSP01000117.1 GCA_900313775.1 uncultured Eubacteriales bacterium | reverse complement strand
GTCTGTCGCGATCTGACCGGCGGTACATATATGCCCCAGCGCTTTATGAGCCTTGTCGACAAATTCGGGGATGATCCGGAGGCTATGAAACAGGCGGGGATCATCTACGCGACCGACCAGATCATCGACCTCTATGCCAACGGCATCAAAAACGTACATATTTACACGATGAACAAGCCTGATGTGGCGGCGAAGATCCTGGACAATCTGTCGCATATCATTTCCTGACAGACAGTTACCGGCATTTAAATATTCAACGGAGCAGACAGTATGAACGGTCACGCGGTCGACAATGTCATACATATTAAGACTTACCCTGAACTTCCCTTCAACGAGGAGGAAGCGCTTCGCTATGCAGGCGGCGGGGATGATCAGGTCCGGCAGCTCCTGAGAGATGCATGGGAAGAGGCCGCGGACAAACTGGATTACAAAGTCTGTTACCGCAGGTATCCTATGCGGCGGCTGAACGGGGAAGGAGGCCTGGATCTGGGATTTGCCGAGGTGACCTCCAGACATCTCGCGAGACACTTGCGCGACTGCGACAGGATCGTGGTGTTTGCCGCGACTCTCGGTCTGGGGATCGACCGGCTGATCTCCCGGTATCAGCAGCTCTCGCCGGCGAAGGCCCTGATGCTTCAGGGGATCGGCGCCGCTCAGGCGGAAGCGCTCTGCGATCAGTTCTGCCGCGATATCGCGGACAGCGAAGGACCCTGCAGGCCCCGCTTTTCTCCGGGGTTCGGCGACCTCGGCCTGGGCTTGCAGAGGGACGTATTTGCCGCGCTCGATCCGGAGCGCAAGATCGGTATCACACTCAACGGGAGTTTATTGATGACTCCGTCCAAATCTGTCACCGCGATCATCGGTATCTGCCGGCAATTATGAAAGGAACATCATGGATATTCTTTCCTATTTAAAAGATCATATCGTTGTCCTCGACGGAGCTATGGGGACGCAGCTCCAGGCGGCAGGTCTTGCCCCGGGTGAAATACCGGAGACATGGAACCTGACGCATCCCGATCAGATCGCCGCGATTCATCAGCGCTATTACGAGGCCGGGGCCAATATCGTCCTGACTAATACTTTCGGTGCGAACGGTCTGAAGTTTTCTGATGATGAGCTGGAGCGTATTGTAAGAGCCGCTGTCGGCTGTGCGAAAAAAGCACAGGAGCTGAGCGCTGCTCCACAGCCAAAGTGGGTGGCCCTTGACATCGGTCCGTCGGGAAGGCTGTTAAAGCCATACGGTGATCTCGCTTTTGAGGAAGCGGTCACTTTGTTCTCACAGGTGGCCAGGACCGGTGCCGAAGCAGGGGCCGATCTCGTCATGATAGAGACGATGAACGACAGTTACGAGACTAAGGCAGCTCTGCTCGCAGTCAAGGAGTCCTGTGATCTGCCGGTGTTTGTCTCCAATGCCTATGGCGAGGACGGAAAGCTTATGACCGGCGCTTCACCGGCGGCGATGACAGCTATGCTTGAGGGCATGGGCGCGGACGCTATCGGCGTCAACTGCTCGTTCGGCCCGGCTGCGTTGACTCCTGTTGTTGAAGAGTATCTGCGCTATGCGAGCATCCCGGTACTGATGAAGCCCAACGCCGGCATGCCCAAGGTGGTGGACGGAAAGACAGTGTACGATGTGGAGCCCGAGGAATTTGCCGCTCTGGTAGCTGCATTGATCCCGAAGGGACTGCGCGTGGCAGGAGGATGCTGCGGTACGACTCCGGAGTATATCCGGTTGTTGAGCGAGGCAGTTACAGACAAGGATCCGCAGCCGATCACGGAGAAAGAAATCACGATGGTCTCATCCTATGCGAAGGCCGTTGTCTTTGACAACAAGCCGGTGCTGATCGGAGAGCGTATCAATCCGACCGGAAAGAAGCGCTTTCAGCAGGCGCTTCGCGACCATGAGATCAGCTATATATTAAATGAAGCGATCGCTCAGCAGGGTGCGGGAGCACATGTGCTGGATGTAAACGTCGGACTGCCGGACATCGATGAGCCGGATATGATGAGAGAAGTCGTGGAGCAGCTCCAGACAGTGACAGATCTTCCGCTTCAGATCGACACATCCGATATTGCCGCGATGGAGCAGGCACTGCGCCTCTACAACGGCAAGGCAATGGTCAACTCGGTCAACGGCAAGAAGGAAAGCATGGAGCAGGTATTCCCGCTGGTCAGAAAATACGGGGGCACAGTCGTGGCCCTGACGCTGGACGAGAACGGTATCCCCGAGACGGCTGAAGAGCGCGTTGCGATCGCTGAAAAAATACTGAAGACGGCAGCAGACTACAGTATTGTCAAAAAGGATATCATCTTCGATGCGCTTACGATGACGATCAGCGCGGACACGCAGGCAGCCGCGACGACTCTGCGGGCTATGAAAATGATCACACAAGAGTTGGGCTGCCGCACGATCCTCGGTGTCTCCAACGTCTCCTTCGGTCTGCCGCAGAGGGCGGAGATCAACTCTGCCTTTTTCCTCATGGCCCTGACCGGGGGGTTGTCCGCAGCTATCATCAATCCGAAGGCGTTCCCGATGATGCGCACATACTATACATATTGCGCGCTCGCAGGAAAAGATCCGGACTGCTCCGCGTTTATTGATTTTGCCGGGCGCGAGGAAGAACATTTTGCCGGCGCAGCTGCTGCGGTAAAGAAAGCGGACTCACCGGATCAGACATCAGTCGGTGAGGCGGAAAATGAGGAGACCCTTCGCTATGCTATCGTCAAGGGTCTGAGGCAGCAGGCGGCTGAACGAGCGAAAGAATTGCTGAGTGACGTGGAACCGATGGTGCTCATTGAGAGCGAAGTGATCCCGGCACTCGATCAGGTAGGTATCTTATTTGAGCAGAACAAGATATATCTGCCTCAGCTCCTCATGAGTGCGGAGTCTGCAGAGGCGGCGTTCGGCATAGTCAAAGCGGCTATGGCTAAGGCAGCGGATAAACAGCAGAAGAGATGTCCGGTCGTCATCGCCACGGTAAAGGGCGACATCCATGATATCGGCAAGAATATCGTCAAACTCCTGCTGGAAAACTACGGATTTGAAGTGATCGACCTCGGCAAGGATGTCCCGCCGGAGACGGTCGTTGAAAAAGTGAAGGAGGTCCATGCGCCGCTCGCGGGACTGAGCGCTCTGATGACAACTACGGTCCCTGCCATGGAGGAAACGATCGGACTGCTTCATGAAGAAGCTCCCTGGTGCAGGGTCATGGTAGGAGGAGCGGTGCTCACGCAGGAGTACGCAGACAAGATCGGTGCGGATTTCTACGGAAAGGATGCTATGGAATCCGTGCGCTATGCGCGGGAGATAGACGAAGCATGCCAATCGTGATATGATGGTGATTGCTGACAGCAAAGGAGGGAATATTCATGAGCGATTTTATTATCAGCTGCTGTTCGACAGCGGATCTCAGCAAGGAACATTTTGAATCTATCGATGTGAAGTATCTCTGCTTCCATTATAAACTCGACGGTGTCGAGCATCCCGACGACTTGGGACAGACGATCCCCTTTGATGAGTTTTACCAGGCAATGGTCGACGGGGCAGATACACAAACCTCACAACCGAGCCCGGAGCAGTACGTCGAGCATTTCGAGCCCTTCCTCAAGGAGGGCAAAGACATCCTGCATATAACTCTTTCATCGGGATTAAGCGGTGCGATCAACTCCGCGAATCTTGC
>OMSP01000222.1 GCA_900313775.1 uncultured Eubacteriales bacterium | reverse complement strand
GGCTACCCTAACGGGCGGGTGTTACTTGGCCTGCTACAGAGGCCGTTACTATTCTGTTACTTCAAAAATAATCTTTTCTTCCTGTTACTTTGCCGTTACAGAAGCTGTTACTTTTCTGTTATCCGGCATTCTTATGATGGATTAACCCGGCTCCTCTTAAACCGAACAACGCTATTTCGATGTCTAATACAAAACGGTTTATTTGTTATATCCTGATTCTTCTTTATTCTGTGAACTCATCTTGTTCTCAGTGCAGTTTATACTGTCCCGTTCTGATTGAAGCGATCACGCCGCCGTCGATCAGCAGATCCGTTCCGGTGATGAAGCCTGCATGTTCTCCAAGAAGAAACGCTCCGGCTTCCGCGATCTCATCCGAGGTTCCGGTCCGCTCCGCGGCCGATGTATCGATCATATTCTGATAGCCGTCACCGGTAGCAGCAAACTCATCATACGCAAGAGGCGTTACAATGACTCCGGGGCTGATCGTATTGATCCTGGCCCTGTGCTCCTTCCATGTGGTGGCTGCTGCCTTCTGTGCCTGCAGATGATTCACACGCTTGGCGATCATGTATGCGATGCCGGATCTCTGATAAGCGGTCTCTTTGATAAACGGAAGATCCATCAGTTCTTCTGTCGGCGTCTTTAATATCTGCAGCTCGATCTCATTCGGGATCGGATACATGTATCCGGTCTGGCTTGAGATCACAAGCCCTGCTCCGCCTGCAGCCATGACCTCTCCGAAAGCATCCAGCGCATAGCCGGTACCGACCATATCCAGTTTCAGGATGTGCTCCGGGGAAGCCTGGTTCGGAGAAGCACCTGCGGTATCGATGAAGTATTTTACGTCTCCGAGAGAAGCTGCCTTTTCAGCAAACGCTTCTACAGAATCCTTCTCCAGCGCGTTGACGATCATTGTCTCCACGTCATAGCCGCTGTAGCGAAAATCATGGGAGACCTGCTCCAGGTTCTTTTCGCTGATATCACCCAGCAGGATCTTTCTGCCTGCGGCAATTCTTCTTACAATGGCAGTTCCCATGCTGCCTGCGCCAAGAAGCGCGATCACTTCCTTTTTCTCATTTCTGTCAAAAATCATTTCTCTATCCTCCGTTTTTTCTTTTGTGCTTCATCAACTTTGTTCAGGATCCGGATCACCAAGCACCCCACTTCCATAAACAGGATCATAACTGCCAAGTAATCCAGAATGAAGAAAACAAGCGGCTCACTGTAATCAAAGAATGCAAACATCGTGCTTCCCGTCATATAGCCAGGGAAGCCTCTTTTTATGAAAGCGCCGCATCCATAAACCGAGATTCCGGCCAGCAGGATATAAACAGGGACCTTCATGGTCTGTTTCTTCTTTCCAAGCTTCGCCATCAAAGCTGTCAGATGTGTTCCGGCATGGATACACATCAGTACATAACCCCAGTACGCCAGCAGCATATGGACCCCGCGTGCCTGAGCAGATATCGGAAGCGCAGGGATAAAGGTGTACAGATGCTTTGACATCAGAATGCCGCTGACGGGCTGCAGGATCATGAATACAAACAGCAGCACATTGACCACAGTCCGGAAGATCCTGCCTGCACTGTATTTGCCCTTAAACAGGGAAGCCGACCATTTCCGGTTCAGCACGTGGTGAATGATGAACAGGATAAAGATCAATGTGCCGACGATCTCATGGAACATCTCTCCGATCAGGGAATATGCCATCAGAAGCGGCAGCAGGAGCGTCATGCCGACATCAATGATAAGCCTTGTTCTTTTCTGCATACTGCCGCCTCCTCTCTGATCTCCGTGTAAGATAATTCTATGTTCAGAATTCCAAACCTGATATCCAGTTCTTTACGGATTCTCGGACGCTGTCCTGTTTGTTCTGACAGTCGTTCCCACGGATCGCAAGTCCTTTCAGCACCGTGCTTCCGGGAATAGCAGAAGAAAGCTTCTTATCAAACCCGGAAAGGCCGGAGCCCTCGTGGGTGGAGAAAGGAACCAGATTTTTCCCGGCAAGGGCCTCTGCGTTTTCTTCAAAGAACGTATACATGATCATCGGCCAGTCGCCCCACCAAACCGGAGCACCGATGAAGATAGTATCGTAGTGAGAAATGTCCGGCGCTTCTCCTGCATAGGCCGGTCTTGCCTTGTCATTCTGCTCCTTCTTTGCGACGTCTGTCAGTTCTGCATAAGTCATCGGGTAATGGTCATCGACTGGAAGAACCTCGAAGAGATCTGCTCCGGTTTCCTGTGCGATCATTTCCGCAACGATGGCTGTGTTGCCGTGATCGATCACGCCGACCGTATACTGCTCGCCGGTGCGGGAGAAGTACACGACCAGGATGCGGGAGCCTTCGGAATCACTTATGTCCCCATCTTCCGCAATCGTTTCATTTGCAGGCCCGTTTGATTGCTCAGAAGCCGTTTTGTCGTCTGCATTTGCAGCCTGACTGCTTGTCTCCTCAGAAGGCGCTGAAGAAGATTGATTCTCACTGCTCCTTCCTGCATTGCCGCATGCAGAAAGCGAAAGGATCAGCCCAAAAGAAAGTATCAGGCAGATCAGGCTTTTGACATTCTTACTCATGTTAAAATCCTCCCAGGCCTCTGTGACCATATACCTTCAGTCCATTCAAAGAGCTTTCCAGCTGCTCAAACTCTTCTTCTGTCAGCTCCACGTTCGCGGAATCCAGGTTCTCTATGATCCGCTCTTTATTCTTTGAACCGGGAATGGGTACCACGTTCGGATACTTGTGCAGCATCCAGGCAAGGGAGATCTGCGCAGGCGTTGCACCTTTCTTTTCCGCAAAGCTTTTCAGCATCTCCACGATCGGCTGATTGCCTTCAATGTTCCTTCTGGAAAGCTGCGGCACCCAGTTGCGGACATCATCGTTTCTTTCGAACTGCGTGTCAGGCGTGACCTTTCCTGAAAGCAAACCACTCGCAATCGGAGAGAACGGCACGAAGCCGATATTGTTCTCCATGCAGTAAGGAATGATCTCTGCTTCAGAATCTCTTTCCACCATGGAGTAGATATTCTGGATCGCTGCCAGGGGAGTTACCTGCTTGGCCCGGTCGATAATGTCTACATCTACCTGTGAAAGTCCCCAGCCGCGGATCAGGCCGTCTTCCATGAGCCTTCCCATAGCTTCTGCCACCTTCTCGACCGGGACGCCGCTCATGCGGTGGAGATAATAGATATCGACATAATCGGTCTGAAGACGTTCCAGAGATCCTTCCAGATGTGAACGGATCGTCTTATAAACATTGCCAAAGCCCAATCCGTGCAGCATCAGCTTTGTTGCAAGGACTACGTTCTCACGAACATTCTTCAGCGCCTTGCCCACGATCAGCTCATTATGCCCGATCCCGGCAAGGTTCGGACTGTAGACCTCCGCCGTATCGAAGAAGGTGCAGCCGTGATTATAAGCATTCTGTATCGCTTCGATACTATAGTTTTCCGGCGGGATTTTTCCATATCCGTGGGAAAAGGCCATGCAGCCCATTCCCACCTCGGATACTTCGATATCCCTCAGCATTCTCTTTTTCAATCAATTCACCTCTGTTATTTCGTCTCGAATGAAGGACGCCATGCAGCAAAACCAGCCAGCTGTTCATCCGTCCGATGATAGTAACGCTCGCCTTTATCCAGCTTTGCAATCTCCGCCATTTCTTCTTCCGTCAGCCGGAAATCCAGGATATCCAGATTGTCCTTAATGTGATCAACATTCTTACTGCCGGGGATCACAACAAAGCCCATCTGGGTATGCCAGCGCAAAATAACCTGGGCGGGAGTCTTTCCGTATTTTTTTCCGAGCTCCGCAAACACAGGCTCATTCAGAAGGGATTTATCGCCGTGTCCCAGCGGGTACCAGCTCATGAGTTTGATGCCATACT
>OMSP01000162.1 GCA_900313775.1 uncultured Eubacteriales bacterium | reverse complement strand
TGTGACAATAACGATTTCATATAGTAACTAGATTCAACTAAATTCTCGAATTACAGCTAATTGACCCGCAGACTTCTCGGCTTTGAGGGTTTGCGGGGGCTTTTCATTCTCAAATATCAGTTTATTATCAGCCTGTTTTTTGATAGAATAAGAGCTGATGGGCAGAAAGCATATCAAAATTGCATATATACTGGTCCTGTCTGTGCTCTTTCTTGCAGTAATGCTCGCCGGATGCGGGAAGAAAGACAAACCGCACAAGATCAGCATACTCATTCTTCCGAATTTCGAGGTGAAGGAGATGAGTGGTGATTATCCGGGGGAAGCCCAGTATTATTACGACGCCTATGTGAAGGGCGGCGAAGAGTATGATATAAAAGGAAGTCCGGAGGGCAGCAAGCTCTATGTCAAAGACGATATGGCTCTCTATGTCATCGGGACGGGAAAAGCTAACGCCGCGGCAAGCACCGCAGCCGTCCTTCTGGATGACCGCTTTGACTTTTCGGAAGCCTATGTTATCTTGACCGGATGCGGGGGAGGTGCTGCCGGTAATACGATCATGGGAGATGTTGTTCTCGGCACGGCTGTGGCCGATTACGAACTCGGGCACCACGCAGATCCGCGCGACATGGAAAACCCCGACAGGGAGACATGGTTTTATGATGACGACTATGACAGTTCTTCTCATAAGATCCTTGATCAACAGCTGATGAGTAAGCTCTATGATGAAGTCAAAGATGTAAAACTGCAGACCACGGAACATACCAGACGCTTTCTGGAGAAAGGCTATGACGGCGCTGAGTGGGTGTTGCGGGAGCCGAAAGTGATTAGGGGCACCGTGGTCACCGGCGATAATTACTGGAAGGGCGAGTACGACGACAGGAACGCGAAGCTCATCGCCAGAACGTATAAATGTCCTGATCCTTTTGCGATGACAGAGATGGAAGATATGGCGGCTGCGACTGTCCTTGACAGGATGGGCATGTTGGATCGTACGATCATTATCCGTGCATGTGTCAACATGGATACTTTTGAAAAAGGCATGACTCCTGAAAAGCTGTGGGGAGACGACAGCATGGATCTGGCCGAAGGGGAAAGCGAAGAGGTGGCCGATATTTTTGAGACAGCCATGGAAAATAATTATAAAGTCGGAAGCAAAATCATTGAAGCAGTTCGTTAAAGAGAGATATATATGACAACGACGAGCATTTTCATTCTAATAAACTACGCTGTTATCCATCTGGTGGTCATTCTGCTGGTGGACTGGGCACTGCGCTCTTCTTTTAAGAAAGGAAAGATGTATAAATATCTTCGCTGGCTGTGGATCATCGTCTATATCCTGCTGGCGGCGGTGCCGGCGGCAGCGACATTCCTTCCGGAGGAGAAGGGATCGCTGATCTTTGAGCGCTACGGCAATATGATCGTCGCCTACGAGATCTATATCTGCGGGATCTTTCTGATCCTGTCTCTGATCATTGCGCTCAAGCATCTGTTTTCAGGAAAAAAGAAAAAGAAAGGTAAGCGCGGCAAGATCAACGTCAGCCGGCCGTATGTCGTGGCTCTTATCGTATCGATAGTACTCGGTGCGGCTGCGACCAGCTACGGTCTCTACCATGCGCAGCAGCCTGTCTCAAAAGAACTGACTGCCAATGTCCGTGGTAAGGATGGGGGACAGGACAAGGAGATAAGGATCATTCTGATCGCGGATCTCCATCTGAGCGTCAACTCCCATGTGCAGACCACAAGGAAGATGGTGCAGCTGATCAATGAGGCCGAACCGGATGCAGTGCTCTTGGCGGGCGACATTTTCACGAGCTCTTATCGCGCCTTGCGAAGTCCGTCCGAGTATGCGAAGACCCTGCGCAAGATCAAGGCGCCGGTCTATGCGGTCTACGGCAACCACGATGTGGAGGAGAAGCTTTTCTCGGGATTTGCGGTGAGACCTGTGTCTGAAGCCTTCAGACCCGAAACAATGGAGCAGTTCTATCAGGCCAGCGGATTTACGATGCTGGCAGATGATATCATTGAGATCGCAGATGGTGATATTCAACTGGCAGGCAGGATAGACGGCAGCAAGGCGGGTGACGGGACAAATAACCGTAAGTCCGCGGGTGAATTACTGGCGAAGGCCGATCAGACCAGACCTTTGCTGGTCCTGCAGCATGAGCCGGAAGAGTATGAAGAGCTCGCCGAGGCGGGTGCGGATATGGTACTGAGCGGTCACACCCACGGCGGGCAGATCTTTCCCGGCAATCTCTATGTCAAGCTGGCTTGTGATAACGGATACGGTCAGAAAAAGATCTACGGCATGGAGACCTTTGTCACTTACGGCACCGGCACCTTCGGACCCCCGATGCGCACGGCGACCAACAGCGAAGTCATGGTCATCGATCTGAAATACTAGAAATGCTAGATTGTGCGTCTGACAAGCAGCAGTCGCATGGAGTTTAAGATGCACAGGACGGCCACGCCGACGTCGGCAAAGACGGCGGCCCACATACCGGCCAGTCCGAGCGCTCCGAGAAGGAGGATGGCAGCTTTGACTGCCAATGCGAAGATGATATTTTGCCTGGCGATCCCGACGGTTCGCCGGGCGATTTTTATCACGGCCGGAAGACGGCTTAAATCATCGTCCATGATGACGACATCTGCGGCCTCGATCGCGGCATCGGACCCGATCCCGCCCATGGCGATCCCGACGTCCGCGCGTGAGAGGGTGGGAGCGTCGTTCATGCCGTCTCCGATAAAAGCGAGGCATCCGTCTGATGAAGCAAGCAGATCCTCGATCCTGGAGAGTTTATCCTGCGGGAGCATTTCACCGTAAGCCTCATCGATACCGAGTTCTGCCGCGACTGCGTCGCAGACATTTTTGTGATCACCGGTCATCATGACCAGCCGCTTCACCCCGCAGGACCGGAGTTCATCGAGTACCTGCGGCGCGTCCTCCTTGACGCTGTCGCGGATCAGGACGGCCCCCAGATACTGATCGTTCTTTGCGATATAGATAACGGTCGCGGCACCGGGATCAACCTCTGTAAAAGCGATCCCATGGTCGCGCATAAGGCGCGCGTTGCCGGCATAGATCTTATCTTCACCTACTGTGGCGATCAGACCCTCGCCGGACACATTATCCGTGTCAGTGATAACAGCAAGATCGCGGGTCTGGCCGCTCTCTTCCCATTTGGTCCGTATCGAGACAGCGATCGGATGGGTGGACATACCCTCAGCGCTGGCTGCAGCATACAGAACCTCCTCTCCGCTCACTCCGTCGGCGGGAAGGATATCACTCACGGAGAAATCTCCCTTTGTGAGGGTACCTGTCTTGTCAGAGACTAGCGTGTGAATATCAGCCAGCAGTTCCAGATAATTGGATCCTTTGACGAGGACACCGTTCTTTGATGAGGCGCCAATGCCTCCGAAGAAAGCCAGGGGCACAGAGATCACCAGCGCACACGGACAGGAGATGACGAGGAAGGTACAGGCTCTGTAGATCCAGGTCATCCACTCACCGGTCACCAGCGACGGGATGACAGCCAGTAATACAGCTGCTCCGACGACGATCGGCGTATAATAGCGCGCAAAGCGCGTGATAAAGTTTTCCGTATGAGATTTCTTTTCAGTCGCGTTCTCGACAAGCTCCAGGATCTGAGCGACGGTCGAGTCTTCATAGGCTTTCTCAGCGCGCACGCGGAGCAGACCGTCCCCGTTGACACAGCCGGAGATGACCATATCTCCTTCGGAGGCGCTTCTGGGAACGGACTCCCCTGTCAGAGCGGCCGTGTTGATCATGCTCTCGCCGGAGAGTACCGTACCGTCCGTAGGGATCTTCTCCCCGGGTTTGATCACCAGAATATCTCCGATCACGATCTCCTCGGGATCGATCTCCTCCACGGTACCGTCAGCCCTCTCCACATTGGCGTAGTCGGGGGCGATATCCATCAGGTCAGCGATAGACTGCCGGGACTGTCCGAGTGCATAGCGCTGGAACCATTCACCGATCTGGTAGAAAAGCATCACGGCTGCAGCTTCCTCGGGCTCCCCGGTGACGAATGCTCCGATCGATGCGATGGTCATCAGAAAAGACTCATCCAGCATCTGCCCGTGAATGATACCGAGCACTGCTTTGCGCAGGACGTCGTATCCCACCATCAGATATGGGATCAGGTACAGGATGAGTACGAGCCACTTTCGACCGGAAAATGTGTGAATCAGATGCTCAGCAATCAGGATCACGAAAAAGATCGCCAGAGCAGCAATGATCACCAACAGCTCTTTTTTTAGCTTACGCGACACAGATCACCTCTCCACAGAAAAATCAGGTTCGATACGTTTACCGGTCGCGATCGCTTCCTCAAGGATCTCGTCAAAGCGGTCATCGACCGCTTTAAGCTTGAATTTCTGTGTCAGGAAATTGACGCTGACATCCTCTACGCCGTCTATTTTGCGGATAGCGTCTGTAACTTTTTCGGCGCAGGCCGCGCAGTCGATCTCGCAATTGAATTTTTTGATCATGGTCATAACTCCCTTCTGTGATCACAGTTCGATATGCTCAATATGCTCTTTGCCCATCGCAATGATGGTCTTGACATGGTCATCATCCAGCGCGTAGTAGATCGCTTTTCCCTCGCGTCTGGCGCGCACCAGCTTGGAGGTCTTTAAGATCTTGAGCTGGTGGGAGATAGCTGACTGGTTCATCTCCAGGTCTTCGCATATCTCCGTGACATTCTTCTCTCCCTCGAACAGATCGTAGAGGATCTTGATACGCGTGGAATCTGCAAAATTCTTAAACAGCTCCGCCAGGTCGATGAGTTCAGTCTCCGGTACATCGTTGAGCGTTGTTTTATCAATAGCTGACATAGTGTTCCCTCCAACATATTACCATCCATTCATATGAATATATTATCATATATAAATTCATTGTCAAGCATTTTTGTGATATAAATGAGATATGAATTTTATTTATCCTGCTATTATCAGAAAAACAGAGAAAGGCTATCATGCCCGTTTCCCGGATCTGGCCATGTGCGAGGCCGAGGGGCCTACCCTGGATGAGACTTTAGATCTGGCGCGTCATGAGATGGAAGACTGGATCCGTGCAGAGTTTGAGGAGGAGGAACCCGAGATGCCGCCGATCAGTGATCCGGACGACATCGAGCTTGCGGACGGAGAGTTCGTCCGCAACATCCTCGTCATTTACAGGTTTTACGACGGATGGGATGAGTAGATCATTCCGAGTAATGGAAGATCTTTAAGAATACCGGTGCCAGAGCTGTGCCCAGAACCAGACCGATCGCTCCCTGGACTAAGTTGAAGGGGATCTCAGCCACGGACAGCGAGACCGCTGACATGACGGAAGCGTGATTTATGCCGCCGCTTGCCAGAGCGACGAGCAATATATTATAGAAGAAATAACCGATGACCATGACGATCTCGCCGGCGAGACCGGAGAGGATGATCGCGGGAATCGTCGGTATTTTTTTATGCCCGGCCTTTCCTATGGCACGATAGACGAGAGCGCAGACCAGAGCGGTCAGCAGCTTGATGACAAAGGTGCCCGGCGCCCAGATCGCATACCCTCCCAGCAGATCTGCCAGCGCTGCGCCCAGACCGGCCGCGATCGCGCCGAGCGCGGGTCCGAGTATGATGCCGGACAGGATGACAAAGGTATCACCGATATGAACATATCCGAGCGTCGGTGTAGGTATTTTCAGGACGAAAGTCGCCAGCAGCGTCAACGCTGCAAAGGTGGCGGCCATCACAACATCCCGGATGGACAGGCTCCGTTTCATTTGCTAACTCTCCTCAGACTGACCCGCATGGGCCGATAATGTCTCTTTCCCACTATTATAATATGAAAACTTCTCAGATACAATAGCGTTCGACGGACAACCGGCTTTACATTTACCGCAGCGGATACATTCGGTACTCGTGATGCGGGACATATCCTCGCCGGCCGCTGCTGAGCTGTCTTCATCCGCTGTCGGAAGAGAGACCGCCATAGGGCAGACCTGTTCACAGTGTTTGCAGCCGGTGCAGGATGACTGTCTGACAGATATCTGGTAGAAACTGAAACGGTTGAACAGTCCGTAGATGGCGCCGAGAGGGCAGAGATACCGGCAGAAGCATCGCGGGATCAGAACCGCGCCGACGATCACAGTCAGAAGGATAAATGCCTTCCAGGAGAAGAGGAGCCCGGCGAGTCTTCTGAGAGCCGGATCGGCGATGAGCAAAGGTATACCCGCCTCCAGCGTTCCTGCCGGACAGATCAGCTTGCAGAAATAAGGCGCGCCGGGGCTGAGACTGCCGGCTGTGACCAGCGGCATGAGGATGACAAATACAGCCAGCACGGCATATTTCATCAGCCGAAGCGGTCTGTCTACCTTTTTCGGAACAGTCAGCTTGGGGGACGGGATCTTGTGGAGCAGATCCTGGATCAGACCAAAGGGACAGACAAAGCCACACCACAGGCGTCCGAGCGCAATGCCAAAGAGCATCAGTACACCCAGGACATAGAAGGCTGCCTTGTTGCTGATGCGTCCGATCGTGTTTTGGAGGGAACCGATCGGACAGCTCCCGAGCGCCCCCGGACAGGAGTGACAGTTGAGTACGGGTACACAAAAAGACTTCGTGCGGCCGGTAAAGATCCTGCCCTTTGCAAAGCCGGTGACATAGCCGTTCATAAAAACGGCGGCAGCGGCCTGGATGAACAGCCGGAAACGGCTGTGTCTTTTCTCCTCCGTTCGTTTCATCCGATCCCTATACACTCCAGACAGATATGGATGGCCTTGTCGAGCACAGCAGCGGGCTCGCCCCCGGCAATGCCGAGGATGATCAGGACGATGGCGGCCGCCGCGAGCAGCCACCGGATGATCATTTTTCTGTTCTGATATCTCAATCCAACACCACCGATTCCCTGAGACTCTTACATGTGGCAATATCTTGCTTTAATCATACATGCCGCTTGATTTCTGCTTCTATCTTATATGATTATGTCCCGTTTGAACAGAATAAAAAAACCTTTGCAAATCCGGGAAACTATGTTAT
>OMSP01000228.1 GCA_900313775.1 uncultured Eubacteriales bacterium | reverse complement strand
TCACAGAGAATCGTTATGACTCGTGATTCGATGATCCGCTGAAAGTAAGACCGGGACTGGCAAAAGCTATATCATATATTTAAATTGATTGCAATGCGATATTTTGTAGAAACTTCTATAGAATATCGCATTGTTCTTTTGCTTTCGGATGTGTATGCTCTCCCTGTCACTTTCATAAATCATGCACGGACACAAATAAAGCATGAGTGGAGCTGCGTCCGTAAATCAGACGCGACAAACGTCCCCCAAGGCAGCGAAATACGGACGCAAAGAGGGTATGAGCAAAGATGCATCCGTAAATGAAGGGAACAATTTCGCCGAAGAGTCCATGGAATACGGACGCAAGGAAGGTGCGAGAAAGGATGCGTCCGTAAAACAGGCGCGTCAAGCGCCCGCCAAGGCAGCGAAACACGGATGCAAAGAGGGTATGAGCAAAGATGCATCCGTAAAACAGGCGCGCCAAGCGCCCTTCGAGGCAGCGAAATACGGATACAAATGAATGCATGAGGAAGATGCGTACGTCAAAGGAAGGTAAACGATGAGTCAGATCAGAGAATATTTTACACAACGTCTGAAGGAGCTGGATCGATTAAGGGATCAACTGCAGTCAAAGACAGCAGGTTACCCCGAGGGAACTTTGCGCGTCAGCAAATGCCGGGGCAATACACAGTATTATTACAGGCAGGACAAAGGCGACCGCCAGGGAAGATACATCAGAAAAGAAGACAAGGACCTTGCGAGACGATTGGCTCAAAAAGCATATGATGAGAGTCTGATCATGAATATCGAGCAGGAACGTGAAGCTATCAGTATGTTTTTGGAAATGTTGCCAAAAGAATTTGCAGAAGAGATCTACAACACTCTTTCTCCGGAGCGCCAGGTGTTGGTCAGCCCAATCCGAGAATCGGATGAGAAGTTCAGAAAAAGATGGGCTGAATCAGAGTATCAGAGAAAAGGTTTCAGTGATGACGCGCCCGAGCTTTTCAGCGCTTGCGGCGAGAGAGTCCGCTCCAAGTCCGAAATCTTGATAGCTGATTATTTGTATCGAAATGATATCGATTACAAATATGAATATCCTGTTCGGTTAAAGGGTTGGGGAACAGTCCACCCGGATTTTCTGATCTTGAATCTGCGGTTGAGAAAAGAAATGATATGGGAGCATTTCGGGGAGATGGACGATCAGGAATACGCGCGGAAAGCGATTCGTAAGATTGCCTCGTACAGGAGCAACGGGTACTACGAGGGAAAGAATCTCATTTTGACATTTGAGACTGCGGACAGTCCACTGAATACCAGGCAGATTCAAGACTTGATTCAACAGTATTGCATATAATAAGGGAAAACGAGATATTTCATCCGCTGAGGTGGCGGATATGATACAATTGACACAAGTAAATTCAAAGTTTATTTTGACAGAAAGGAAGAGCGTACTCAACAGAGAGTGGGCACGGGTAATGCTTATGGAGACGAGGAGACTAACCAAGAAGGAAATGTGGATATTCGCTGTCGGTCAGCTGGGATGGTCGATCCTGGGCGGTATCATCAATACCTGGCTGGTGACTTTTTATCTGCCGACGACACAGTCGGTGGAGGCCGGAGCCAAATTCTATGTGCCGACCGGCCTGGTCGTCGGAGGCATCCTGACGGTACTCGGGCTGATCACTTTTGTCTGCCGTATCTTTGATGCGGTGACCGATCCGCTGATCGCCTCTCTTTCCGACAGGAGCAAGAATCCTAAAGGACGGCGCATCCCGTTCATGGGCATTGCGGCTATTCCCTTCGCGCTGATCACGGTGCTGGTCTTTTGTGCACCTATCGGACATATCAGCAAGATCAATATCGTCTGGGTGCTGGTGTTCCTTATCCTCTTCTATCTGTTCATGACCATGTACTGCACGCCGTACAACGCGCTGATCTCTGAATTCGGAAAGACGCAGGAAGACCGCATGTATATCTCAACGGCGATCTCGCTGACCTTCTTCTTCGGAACTTTGGTCGCCTACCTGCCCTTCGTATTCGCAGGACCGCTGCAAAAGCATGTCGGCTACTCCTGGAGCTACCGCATCTGGTTCATCATCCTGGCGGCGATCGCGCTGTTCTGCATGTTGGTGCCGGTGCGCAAACTCAATGAAAAAGAGTTCGTCGATGCTGTGCCGAGCAAGACAAATACGCTCGGATCGCTCGCGGCGACTTTCAAGAACCGCAACTTCCGCCGGTTCGCTTTTTCCGATATTTCCTACTGGATCGGGCTGACGCTCTTTCAGACAGGTCTTCCGTTTTTTGTCAAGGTGTCGATGCAGCTCGATGAGTTCTATACGACCGTCTTTCTGGGCGGTATGACGGTATTATCAGCCTGCTTTTATCCGTTCGTCGCCGGACTCGTACGCGGATTCGGCAAGAAAAGGCTGGTCATCTTCGGCTTCCTCGGCCTTGCGCTCGCCTATGTGGTGACCGCGCTGATCGGTATCATCCCGCGCGGTATCGTGCCCGGCATCATCATCGTGGTCGTCGCGGCTTTCCCGATGGCGCTTTTGGGTATCATCCCGCAGTCGATCGTGGCCGATGTTGCCGAGGAAGATGCGATCAAGACGGGCGAGAAGCGCGAGGGTATGTTCTTCGCGGCCCGTACATTTGCCATGAAATTCGGTCAGTCGATCGCTATGCTAGTCTTCACTTCGCTGGCCGTCTTGGGGACCACTCAGAATATCAAGAGCAACGACCTGACAGCCTCACCGGTTGGCTTAAGGATCGTCGCGATCGTCGCCGTCGTCTTCTGCTGTCTGGGTGCGCTGATCCTGTCCCGCTATGATGAGAAAAAGGTCATGGAGACGATCGGTGCGTCGAAAGAGACTGACAGCAGCGTTCAGGCAGAGAGCGCACCGGAGGAACAGGCATGACGGCTATAGCTCTCCGCTATCTGGCAGACGGTGTCGAAAAGCGGTCTGTTGACAGAGAGAATGAAGATTATTATATGGCAGTCGTGCGCGTAAAAAACCGCGTGCGCGTAAATCTTCTTGCGAAGAAAGATATGGAGCTTATCACCTGCTCCTTCAAGAAACCGTTTCACTATCACAAAGACGATCAGATCTTTTTGAACGGGTATCAGTCGTGGACTGATACCCGTGAATATGATTTTTCAGAGGAAGTCCACAGTATGAACCGTGTGCCGCAGAAGGTGCAGGAGCGCTACCATTTCGAAAGCTACGGGGATGCCTGGTTCTGGCAGTATCACAAGAAAAATTTCCACAGTTTCACTTATTCTTATGTGCGACGCGCACGCGGTAAATGCGTGTTCATCGGCTCTCTCAATGATCACAATGCTTTTCTGATCATTCACCACAAGAAAGATGAAAACGAATGGTCCGTCCGAAGCGATGTGGAGTACAGGAGACTGCGCGCAGGCGAACGGTTCACTCTCTTTGATTTTGTGGTCGGGGAGGGCGATACGGCAACGGTGATGCGCAGCTATTTTGAGCGCTTCGGCAAATGCCGTGCAGATAAGATCAGAGGATACACCTCCTGGTATCTGGATTATCAGGATATAAATGAGAAAAAAGTGCTCCGTTCTCTGGAGCAGATCGATCCGCAGGAGTTCGATCTGTTTCAGATCGACGACGGATATGAGACCTTTGTCGGAGACTGGCAGGATGTCGATCCGGTAAAATTCCCGAACGGTCTGCAGGGAATCGTTGAAAAGACTCATAAAAAGGGTCTGAAAGCGGGTATCTGGCTCGCTCCGTTTGTCTGCGAACTGGACAGCAGACTGTATAAAGAGCATCCGGACTGGATATTGAGGTACAAGGGAGAAGAAGTCTTTGCCGGCAGCAACTGGAGCGGAGATGTAGCTCTGGATCTGCGCAAGCAGGAAGCGCGTGATTATATCAGAGACTGCCTTACGCATTACGCCGGGATGGGGTTTGATTTCTTCAAACTGGATTTCCTGTATTCGGCGGCGATGATAGCGGGCTGTGACGACGCGGGATCTGTTTCTTCCGAAGAGGAGCGGGAAGATACATGGTACGGACTGACGCGCGCAGGCATCATGCGAAAGGCGATGGAGTTTTTGCGTGAGGTACTGGGCGACAAGCTGATCCTCGGCTGCGGTGTGCCGCTTTCCTCAGCATTTAATCTGGTAGACTACTGCCGCATCGGTCCGGACGTTTCACTGAAGTTT
>OMSP01000156.1 GCA_900313775.1 uncultured Eubacteriales bacterium | reverse complement strand
TTACTCCTCTGTAATACATTGTAACACAGCATGGTTGATTGTCAAGTTCATGGGCAATTGAAAAAGGAGCCATTTACCGGCTCCCATTGAACAAAACCTATTGACCAGGAGCCATTTACCTAAGAAATTCGAGTATCTGCTCCCTGCTCTTGAGTGCGGTCGATGCGCCGACCGCCGTGCTGCAGACAGCTCCGCAGGCGTTGGCGAAAATAAGCGCGTCCCGGATCCCGCTTCCCCGAAGCAGCTCCGAGGCGAAGCCGGCAAGGAAATTGTCGCCCGCGCCGGTGGCGTCCACCGCCTCTATGTCGCAGGCAGGCAGGCGGATCGACTCTTCGCGGCTCTTGAAGAAGCACCCCTCGCCGCCCAGCTTGATGATGACATTGCATGCGCCCTTTGCCAGAAGGGCATCCGCCATTTTCTCCGGATCATCCTCGCCTGTACAGTAATGCCCCTCATCCTCATTCGGCGTGATATAGTCGATCAGAGGCAGCGAGTCCGCGATGTCGTCAAGAGTCAGTTTCGTGAAATTGGGCAGCTTGGTGTCGGCAAATACGAGCACGCCCTGATCGTGCGCATACTCCGCGACAGATCGGATCACTGCGGGATCATCGAACGGCGCTCTGAAAAGCGAACCGAGCACTACTGCCTTGGCACCTGTGAGTGCAGACATGTACTGCTCGGGATGGAAATTGTATCTGTGCGCCTTGTTGGTGATCGACCTGCGGCTGCCGTCATCATTTACAAACATGGTCGTGACCGGCGTCGCGTGCGCGTCCGAGCGCACGATGCGGCTGATATCCACATGGTTCTTGACCAGCTCGTCCTCAATCATACCGCCCGCGGCGTCAGTCCCCAGATGGCAGAGGACAGCGGCCTTAGCACCGAGCTTGGCCGCGGCGACAGAGCCGTTGACCGCCTCGCCGCCGGGATTCAGGGAACAGCTGTCCGCCCTGTATCCGGTCGCGGACACGGGCTCCGGATCGAACCCCTTGATGATGGCGTCAACGATCGCCGTGCCTATGAAAATGATGTCTGCTCTGCTCATGATCTCCGGTCTTCTCCGTGTCCTTCGCCTGAAGTCAGCGTCTCCAGCAGTCCCTCGCAGCCCGCGTAAATCTCACGCCAGGCCGTGTCAAAATCACGGGTGTACCAAGGATCCGCAATGTCTTCTCCCTTCCTGTCTGTGAAATCCAGCAGGAGAGAGATCTTATGCTGCGGATCGTCGTCTGTCATTTGATAAAGATCATCCAGGTTGATGTGATCCATGCAGAGGATCATGTCGTAGCAGTCATAATCCTCAGCCGTCATCTGTCTGGCGAAATGCTCCTTTACCTGAATGCCGTGCTCGATCACCTTCGCCTTCGCACGGGGATCAAAGGGAATACCGACAGCGCCCGCGCTCGTGCCGCCTGAGGATATCTCAAACTGATTCGCGAGGCCGTTTTTGTATACCAGATCTTTAAATACATACTCTGCCGTCGGGCTTCGTCCCACGTTGCCGTGGCAGACAAAGAGGATCTTCGTTTTCATGCTTTAATTATAAGCTATTTGCGGGTTCTTAGCCACAAGAAAGAGAAAGGCCGCAGGCAGTTGTGCCTGCGACCTTAATATAATAAGTGATGTGCGATCAGTTATTTGATTTCAAATTTCATCGTGCCGAGTTCTTCGCCCATAGTACCGTTCGCAAAGATTAGTTGGACCGGAGTAGTGGTGTCGCTGAGGACAAATGCATCGGTGCAATGAACTGTACCGCCTTCCTTGATTTTTTGCAACTTGATCTCCGCTGTGTTGTCCCCCATGAGCACTGTCGGATTTAGCGTGTTGACAGTGTCTGAGCTGTTATCTTGAACTGCTTGAACAATAATCGGCCACTCTACAGCCGCAGTCATCTCTTCTCCGGACGTATTAGTCATGTCATATTCGAACAGGATTACTGTATCACTGCCATAAGCATTTTCTCCTTGTCCCGGCTTCAGAACTTTGTGCCCGATTATCTTGATCGTGCATTCCTCGGTGACAGCTGTATCGCCTTTGACGTAATAGTCGGAGGTTTCTTCTTCGGCCTCGACAAACTCTTCGCTCTCGTCTACACGAATAGACTTTATAATTGGATAGTAAAATTCACTGTAGTCATGATCTCCATCACCTAGTCTAAACGCTATAAAGGTCACAAAGTACTGGGGAGCTTCAACAATAGTGACACCATAATTGAACGTGTCTGATCCCACTTTGCACTGATACCCGGTATTTCCTGCCACCTCCACTTCTTTAACTTCTTCGATAATATTGCCGAAAGATCCTGCAAAGCCAGTAGCAATATCTTCTGTCAATGGGGCATCTTTTTTATATGCCTTAACTGAGAGATTGTTATCTTCATACTTGTAAGATATTACTCCATCATCTCCCTCTTTTTCTGTTGTACCTTTCGGCAGCTCATAGAAAAGTCCAAACCGATTAAACTCCTCATATTCAGTATCGTCCTCTTTAGCTTCTTGTTTGTCTTCTGCCTTCGTGTCCGCCGGCTTGCACGCCCCACAGGCGGCCGTCGTCATCAAAACCATCGCGCACAGCAGCATGATCCATAACTTCTTCAATTTTCTTCCCTCCTTAACTCCTTGATGATCTGGCGCACCCTGCGGTCCGTCAGGCTGAGCT
>OMSP01000056.1 GCA_900313775.1 uncultured Eubacteriales bacterium | reverse complement strand
TAAAAGAAAGGCCACCGCGAACCGCGGTGGCCCTGTTATCGGAGTGACAAGATTTGAACTTGCGACCTCTTGACCCCCAGTCAAGCGCGCTACCAAGCTACGCCACACTCCGATGCTGTGTTCACAGCTTTGATATCATAGTATATTTTATTTCGTTCGTCAAGACTGACTGATACTTAAGTGCTGAAAATCACGAGAAATCCCTTGATTCGCGGCATTCCTTGTGATAATATAGAAAAGCTGCAAAATAAACACGCATCGGAGAGCTCTTCCCGGTGATCTTTGAGGATTCGAAGAGTGATAACCGGTGCGGAAGAAAAACCATGGAGGTAGTTAAAATGAGTGTTATTTCAATGAAAGATCTGCTCGAAGCCGGTGTCCATTTCGGACATCAGACACGCCGCTGGAATCCCAAGATGGCTCCGTATATCTTTACCGAGCGCAACGGGATCCACATCATCGATCTGCAGAAAACAGTCGGCATGGTCGATGATGCCTACAAAATGATTTCCGACACCGTCGCTGACGGGGGCACAGTGCTGTTTGTCGGAACCAAGAAGCAGGCTAAAGACACGATCAAGGCCGAGGCGGAGCGCTGCGGAATGTTCTATGTCAATGAGCGCTGGCTCGGCGGCATGCTGACCAACTTCAAGACGATCCAGAGCCGCGTTGGCCGTCTCAAAGAGATCGAGCGCATGGAAGCGGACGGGACATTTGAGGTGCTTCCCAAGAAGGAAGTCGTCCATCTGAACAAGGAGCGCGAGAAGCTTGAGCGCAATCTCGGCGGCATCAAAGAGATGAAGCATGTCCCGGATGTGATCTTTATCATTGACCTTAAGAAAGAGCATATCGCGGTCGCAGAGGCTCGCGCGCTCGGCATCCCGCTGGTCGGCATCTGTGATACAAACTGTGATCCGGACGAGCTCGACTATATCATCCCCGGCAACGATGACGCTATCCGCGCCGTCAAGCTGATCACAGCCAAGATGGCGGACGCTGTCATCGAGGCTAATCAGGGTATGACCGGAGAGGATCTGCCGGAGGCAGAGGAGACTGAAGAAGCTGCAGAAGAGACTGCAGCCGAGGAAGAAGCGAAAGAGGAGTAAGACAGGGAGGAATACAAAATGGCAATTAAAGCTAGTCAGGTAAAAGAACTGCGTGAAATGACAGGCGCAGGTATGATGGATTGCAAGAAGGCCCTCATCGAGACAAACGGTGATATGGATGAGGCAGTCGAGTACCTTCGCAAGGCCGGTATCATGAAGGCCGAGAAGAAGCAGAGCCGTATCGCTGCCGAGGGTCTGTGCGATGTGATCGTAAAAGATGACAAGGAAGCAGTAGTCGTCGAAGTAAACTCCGAGACGGATTTCGTCGCCAAAAATGAGGTCTTCCAGACATTTGTACGACAGGTAGCCGAGCAGGCTCTGGAAGCGGATGTTCCGGATGTCGAAGGGCTCCTGCTTCAGGCCTGGAAGGAAGATCCCTCTAAGACTGTGGCTGACGTGCTGACAGAAAAGACAGCGACGATCGGAGAGAAGCTCTCGATCCGCCGTTTCGAGAAAGTTGTCAGCGATGGCTGTGTCGTCTCCTATATCCACGGCGGCGGCCGCATCGGTGTCATCGTCGATGCCGAAACCGATGTTGTAAACGACGAAGTCAAGACCTGCCTTCACAATGTGGCGATGCAGGTGGCTGCAATGCGTCCGAAGTACACCTCCCGCGAAGAAGTAGACCAGGAGTATCTGGACCACGAGAAAGAGATCCTTAAGTCTCAGGCGATGACCGAGAATCCGGAGAAGCCGGAGAATATCATTGAGAAGATGATCATCGGCCGTCTCAACAAAGAACTCAAGGAAGTATGTCTGCTCGACCAGGTCTATGTACAGGACAGCGATCTCACAGTCGCCAAATATGTTCAGAAAGTGGCCAAAGAGACGGGTGCCAATCTATCCATCCGAGGTTTTGTGCGCTTTGAGACAGGCGAAGGCCTTGAGAAGAGACAGGACGATTTCGCAGCTGAAGTCGCTGCTCAGATGAAATAAGGAGGCAAACATGGCGGAAGTGATCATTACGAAAGACAACTTTGAAGAGGAAGTCCTTCAGTCTGACATTCCGGTCCTCGTTGATTTTTGGGCATCCTGGAGCGGTCCGTGTCAGATGCTCATGCCTGTGATAGAGGAGATTGCCGAGGAGAAGGCGGGTGAGATCAAGGTCGGAAAGGTCAATGTTGATGAGGAGCCGGAGCTTGCTCAGCAGTTCCGCGTTATGAGTATACCGACACTTATCGTCTTCAAGGAAGGCAAGGTCGCCAATCTCACGATGGGTGTGCAGCCCAAGGACGAGATCCTGGCTCTCATCTGATTTCAGGCGTCAAATTAGGTGTTGACGCTGTATTTAAACATGTTATAATGGGTTAGTGCAGTTATACCCAAACAGCCAAGTGCACAAAGTCTATGGCTTGAGGGGAGGGATTAATTAGTATGTCAAATGTGATTGTCAAAGAAAATGAATCATTGGACAGCGCGCTTCGCCGTTTTAAGCGGAGCTGTGCGAAGGCTGGGATTCAGCAGGAGATTCGCAAACGCGAACATTATGAGAAGCCTAGCGTTCGTCGCAAGAAGAAATCCGAAGCTGCCAGAAAACGCAAATATCGTTAATACGATACGGTGACGATCCAGGAGGTCGTCACCGTTTTCATCTGAAGGAGATCTATGATGAATACACCACGAACGAGATTCGCGCCGTCGCCGACCGGCCGCATGCATGTCGGTAATCTCCGTACGGCTCTTTACGCCTATCTGCTGACAAAGCATGAAGGCGGTGATTTTATCCTGCGTATCGAAGATACGGATCAGGAACGCTATGTAGAGGGAGCTGTGGAGGCAATTTACCGTGCGCTCGACCAGACAGGACTGGTATACGACGAAGGCCCGGACAAAGACGGTGGAGTCGGTCCTTATATTCAGAGCGAGCGTATGGCATCCGGTCTCTATATGCATTATGCAAAGGAACTCGTGGAGAAAGGAGAGGCATATTACTGCTTCTGTACACCGGAGAGACTGGCGTCACTTAAGGGCCCGGCAGGTGACGGAGAATTTGCCGCTTACGACAAGCACTGTCTGTCACTGACAGCGGAAGAAGTCGCTGATAACCTGGCGCAGAACAAGCCCTATGTCATAAGACTCAATATACCCGATGAAGGAGAGACTACCTTCCATGATGAGATCTATGGAGATATCTCGGTGCCCAACGAAGAGCTCGACGATATGATCCTGATCAAATCGGACGGTTACCCGACATACAATTTTGCTAATGTGGTTGACGACCATCTTCAGGGGATCACCCATGTTGTCCGCGGCAACGAGTATCTCTCTTCATCGCCGAAATACAACCGGCTATATGCCGCTTTCGGATGGGATGTGCCTGTCTATGTACACTGTCCTCTGATCACGGACGAAAACCATCAGAAACTGTCCAAGCGGTCCGGGCATGCCTCGTATGAGGAGCTGCTTGACCAGGGCTTTATGCCCGAAGCCGTGCTCAATTATGTTGCGCTTCTGGGCTGGAGTCCTGTCGACAACCGGGAGATGTTTACTCTCGAGGAGCTTGTGGAGGCGTTTGACTACCGTCATATCAATAAGTCACCCGCGGTCTTTGATATTGAGAAGCTCAAATGGCTGAACGGTGAGTATTTTAAGGCCATGGATGATGAGAAGTTCTATCTGTTGGCAGAACCGTATCTCGAAAAGGCGGTCTCAGGCGACTATGACCGCCATGTTCTGGCAGATATGGTGAAGACGCGCATACAGATCTTTCCCGACATCAGAGAGCAGCTGGATTTCATTGACAAACTTCCGGAGTACAGTACGGATCTGTATACGCACAAGAAGATGAAAAGTGATCCGGCGAGGTCATTGTCGGTACTTCAAGATTTACTGCCTGTGCTTGAGGAGCAGCAAGATTACAGCAACGATGCTTTGTTTGAACTGCTAAAGGGATATGCCGCAGAGCATGAACTTAAAAACGGAACGGTGATGTGGCCTGTGCGGGTCGCATTGTCGGGAAAGATGAGCACACCCGGGGGCGCGACACAGTTGCTTGAGCTGTTTGGAAAGCAGGAATCAATCAACAGGATAAACGATGGTATCCGGCGTCTTCAAGCTGGTCAGACAGGCTGATCCATGCTATAATAATATACTAATCCGAGCGTAGGCTGAGGAAGTTCATCTATGAATAAGAAACTCTGGATCGTGATCGCCGCCTGCCTTGTGCTGGCAGTGGCTCTGATCATCGTGCAGCGCACACTTTCAAAAGATAAATCAGTCAAAGAACCGGCAACGACCGGTAAGGGCAATGCCCAGACAGGCGATGAGGAAGAAGAGATATTTGTATTCGGCTTCTCCTGCGCTGATCTGGACGATCCGTACTATGCTGTCCTGGAGGCTTCGCTTCGCAGCGAGATCGCTAAGCGCGGCGGTCAGCTCTCGACCAAGAACGCTCGCGGCAGTCAGGAAATACAAAACAGAGATATGGCTGATTTTGCTGAGGAGAACGTCAAGGCTATCTTTTTTGTGCCGGTCACTGAGGAAGGCGCAAATGAGACGCTGAGAAGTCTTGAGATCAGTAAGATACCTGTCATCAATCTCGATTCACGTGTATCAGATGCGGAGCTTTGTGACCTATATGTGGGAACGGATCAGGCGGAAGCCGGAGCTCTGTGTGCCGGAGATCTGGTGAGACGAGCACCGCAGGGCGGTACTCTTGTTTTGCTTGAGTCTGTGAGATACAGAAGCCTTATAGAGGCTGTGAGCGGATTTGAAAAGGGTTTGAGCGGTCATGGTTTTGAAGTGACAGACCGGGTGGACGCCGGCGGAAAGACTGCCGGAGCCAAGCAGGAGATGACCGGCATCCTCGAACAGCATGATGATATTACGGCGGTCATGTGCGCCAACGACCAGATGGCTCTGGGCGCGTTGGCGGCAATCCAAGAATATAATGACGGTAAGGCGCCGGATGATCGCTGTACTCCGTTTATTTACGGTATCGGCGGATCGCCGTCGTTTAAGAAGATCCTGTTTGATGCCAGCTCAATGCTGACAGGTACGGCGGCAGCCATGCCGGTATCCGCCGGACAGGATGCGGCTGAGGCTGCTTTTGCACTGATCAACGGTGACGAGACCGGGGAGGAGATCCTCGAAAAGCCTTATCTTATAGATCATGAAAACATCGATCTGTACGGGAAAGACGGATGGCAGTAGAGCGCCCTGCAAAAAATGGTCAGTGGCAGTGGAGCAAAGCACTCGGCCATTTCAAGACTATCTCCCGTCACAGGTGGCGTGTGATGCGTTACTGTTTTGCTGTCGGACTGTACAGGCAGGGCCTGCTCCATGATCTGAGCAAATTCGGCCCGACTGAATTCTCAGTGGGCGTGCGGTATTATCAGGGGAACAGGAGCCCCAATAATGCAGAGAGAGAGGATAAGGGCCTTACGACGGCCTGGCTGCATCACAAAGGCCGCAACAAACATCACTGCGAATACTGGATCGACTATGATCTCAACAGAGAACATGATCCTCCCCTTTGCGGTATGAAGATGCCTAAGCGATATGTGGTTGAGATGGCGCTCGACCGGATCGCGGCCAGTCAGATCTACAAAGGGAAGGAGTACGATGACAGCTGTCCGCTGGAGTATTTGCACAAAGGATACGCCGCAAATCTGATGGACAAAAGCACAGCGCGTCTTTTGGAAGAAATATTGGCATATCTTGCGGAACACGGACAGAAGGATACATTTGCTTATATCAAAAATACAGTTTTGAGCAATGATTATGATTATTAACCGGTGAGAAAGGAAACTCCATCATGCTTGACGGAAATAAAGTATTATTCAGCGGTATACAGGCGACAGGAAAGCTGACCCTCGGCAATTATCTGGGAGCTCTTCGCAACTGGGTCAAACTGGCTGATGAGTATATGTGCTTCTATTGCGTGGTCGACGAGCATTCGATCACCGTACGGCAGGATCCCGCGAAACTGCGCAGGCAGGCGCGTGATCTGCTCACTTTGTATATAGCGGCGGGTCTTGATCCGAAGAAAAGCTGCCTGTATTATCAGTCGCATGTATCAGCTCATGCGGAACTCGCCTGGATACTGAACTGCTATACCTATATGGGTGAAATGAATCGCATGACGCAATTCAAAGACAAATCCGCCAAGCATGAAGACAATATAAATGTCGGACTCTTTGCCTATCCGGTCCTGATGGCAGCAGACATCCTCCTCTATCAGACGGACGTCGTGCCTGTGGGTCTTGATCAGAAGCAGCATCTTGAGATCACAAGGGATATCGCTGAGAGATTTAACCGTATTTACGGAGATGTTTTCACGATTCCGGATGCATATTTCGGTAAGGTGGGTGCCCGTATAATGAGTCTCCAGGATCCGCTTCACAAGATGAGCAAATCCGACGAAAATCCGAATGCGAGTATCTATCTGACGGATTCTCCGGATGATATTCGCCGGAAGTGCAAGAAAGCGGTGACTGATTCTCTGGGTCAGGTTGCCTACAGCGACGATCAGCCGGGCGTGAGGAATCTGATCGACATCTACAGCGCCTGCACGGACAAAACGCCGGAAGAGACAGTGAACGAATTCGAAAATGCCGGCTATGGTCAGTTTAAAGAGGCGGTCGGGGACGCTGTGGTCTCAGTGCTTGCTCCCCTTCAGGAGGAGATGGCAAGGCTGTCCAAAGAGAAGGATTATATAGACGGGATCATCAAGGAAAACGCGGAAAAAGCCGGGTATTACGCCACCAAAACTCTGCGTAAGGTTCAGCGCAGGATCGGTTTCCCGGACCGTATAAGATAATACAAAGAAAGAAGAGGTATTGTTATGAGTGCAACATCAATCACTATGCTGGTAGCGATGGTGCTCTATCTGTTCGGAATGATGGGGATCGGTATCAAGCTGTCTGAGAAGACATCGTCTGTCGGAGATTTTTATCTCGGCGGCAGAAAGCTGGGGCCGTTCGTCACTGCGATGAGTGCCGAGGCATCTGACATGAGCAGCTGGCTCCTGATGGGCATTCCGGGTCTCGCGTATCTGGCGGGCATTGCGGAGGCGAGCTGGACGATCATCGGTCTGGCTGTGGGTACTTACATCAACTGGCTGGTCGTCGCGAAGAAACTCAGGAGATACACGGAGAAGAGCCGTTCGATCACACTGCCGGAGTTTTTCTCCAACCGTTACGGTGACAAGCGATATGTCTTGACACTTATCGCGGCCATCTGGATCATCGTGTTTTTTGTTCCCTACACAGCCTCCGGCTTCGCTGCCTGCGGAAAACTGTTCAACAGTCTGTTCGGTGTCGACTATCATGCGGCCATGATCATCAGCGCGATCGTCATCATGTTCTATACGGCAATGGGCGGATTCCTTGCTGCTTCGACTACCGACTTTATCCAGAGTATCGTCATGTCGTTTGCACTGATCCTGATTCTGATATTCGGTACGGTCAAGGCAGGGGGCATGGGCGCCGTGATGGAAAACGCGAAAGGTCTGGCAGGCTATCTTACTTTAACGGCTTCGCACGACGCTGCCACCGGTACTGCCGTGCCTTATACATTTCTGACGATAGTTTCCACACTGGCGTGGGGTCTCGGATATTTTGGTATGCCGCATATCCTGCTTCGGTTTATGGCAATAGAGGATGATAACAAGTTGAAACTCTCCAGACGTGTAGCTTCCGTGTGGGTAGTCATTTCGATGTGTGCGGCGCTTTTGATCGGTATCGTCGGTCTGCAGATGAGCCATGTCGGCGAGATCAAGACGCTTGAAGCTGCCGAGTCCGAGACTGTCATCGTTAAGATCGCTGATCTGCTTGCCACGAACGGCATTCTGGCAGCGCTCTTCGCCGGTGTCGTGCTGTCGGGTATACTGGCGGCGACAATGTCAACAGCTGATTCTCAGCTGCTTGCGTCTTCCTCATCAGTATCCAATGATATTCTGACCAAATTCTTCGGCATCAAGATCAAGGAAGGCAAACAGCTGCTGGTCTCGAGACTGTCACTGATCGTTATCGCTGTCGTAGCTGTCTTTCTCGCATGGAATAAAGACTCGTCGGTCTTCAGGATCGTCTCCTTTGCCTGGGCGGGATTCGGAGCCAGTTTTGGCCCTGTTGTGCTGCTGGCGCTGTTTTGGAGACGTTCAAACCGGTATGGTGCCATCGCAGGCATGCTCGCCGGAGGCATCATGATCTTCATCTGGAAGTTTGCCGTACGTCCGATGGGCGGCATTTTGGATATCTATGAACTGCTTCCGGCCTTCATCATTGCTCTGGTCATAAACATTATCGTGTCGCTGGCTACCAAGGCACCGGATAAGGAGCTGACAGATCTCTATGATGAAGTAACAGCCATGAAATAATAGTCATCAAATTGGGTTTTGTCGGTTGTGTATTGCCGGTGATTCCTGTACAATAATATGTAAATAATGGACCGCATAAAGGAGGGATCCGATACTATGAAAGTATATAAAACAGACGAAGTTCGCAACGTTGTCTTACTGGGTCACGGCGGTTGTGGCAAGAGTACGCTGCTGGAGGCCATGGCCTTCGCATCCGGTGCCATCAACCGCATGGGAAAGACGGAAGATCACAATACGATCAGTGATTTTGATAAAGAGGAACAAAAACGCGGTTTCTCCATCAGTATGACGACCTACCCCATCGAATGGGAAAAGACAAAGATAAATGTGCTTGACACCCCCGGTTTCTTCGGGTTTGTAGGCGAAGCCGAGGAAGCTGCCAGTGCAGCGGATGCAGCTGTCATCGTGATCTCCGGAAAGAGCGGCATCGAAGTCGGTACCGAGAGAGCGTGGGAGATCTGCGACAAATTCAATCTTCCCCGCATGATCTTTGTCTCCGGACTTGATGTGGATGATGTCAGCTATCAGAAAGTAATCGAAGAGCTGACAGAGAAATTCGGAAAGATGATCGCTCCTTTATATATGCCGCTGCGTGAAGAAGGCAAGATGACAGGCTATGTGAATATCGTCAAGAATGCCGGACGCAAGTTCACGCACGGAGTAGAATGGGAAGAATGCGAGATCCCCGATTATGCGAATGAATATCTAGAAGGATACCGTGAAACACTGCTTGAGGCGGTTGCCGAGACCAGTGAGGAGCTCATGGACCGCTATTTTGAAGGAGACACTTTTACACCTGAAGAGATCCATACGGCGCTTCGGGCCAACGTAGCTGACGGAAGTATCGTACCGGTCGGCATGGGATCTGCTCTTACCGGTCAGAATGTGACCAGCCTGATGTCTGATATCGTACGTCTGGTTCCGAGCCCCAAGGAGCTGAAATGCGCCGGCACCAAGAGCGGTTCTGATGAAGTCTTCGAGGCTGACTATGACGACGGCAAGGACAAGAGCGCCTATGTCTTTAAGACAATGGTCGATCCTTTCATCGGTCGGTACAGCTTTTTCAAGGTGATGTCCGGTGTCATCAAGGGTTCCGATGTTCTCTACAATGCAAACGCCGGCGAGGAGGAGAAGCCCGGAAAGATCTATGTCATGAAGGGAAATAAGCCGGAAGAGGTCGAGGAACTGCACGCAGGCGATATCGGTGCAGCCGGCAAGCTCAACTCCACAAAGACCGGAGATACGCTTTCCACGAAGGCATCACCCATCGTCTTTGCTTCGCCTGACTTCTCCAAGCCCTATACATATCAGCGCTATGTGGTCGTCAAGAAAGGCGACGACGATAAAGTCTCTCAGGCATTTACCAAACTGATGCAGGAGGATATGACGCTCAAGACAGTTATCGACTCAGAAAACAGCCAGGCTCTGGTATACGGTATAGATGATCAGCATATCGATGTCACCATCAGCAAGATCAAGGACCGCTATAAGGCGGAGGTCGCACTGGAGACACCGAAGATCGCGTACCGCGAAACGATCCGCGGCAATTCTGACGTGGATTCCAAGTATAAGAAGCAGACAGGCGGTCACGGCCAGTACGGTCATGTCAAGATGCGTTTCGAGCCTTCAGGAGATCTCGAGACTCCCTATGTCTTTGAGGAGTGCGTAGTCGGCGGTACTGTTCCGAAGAATTACTTCCCGGCTGTGGAAAAGGGATTGAACGATTCTGTCCTTGCAGGACCGCTTGCAGGTTATCCGGTCGTAGGCGTCAAGGCGACACTCTATGACGGCTCCTACCACCCGGTCGATTCTTCTGAAATGGCATTTAAGACGGCCACGACTCAGGCTTTCAAGCAGGGTGTCCTCGAGGCGAAGCCCGTGCTGCTTGAGCCGATCGTCAATATCAAAGTCGTCGTGCCGGATTCATATACCGGTGATGTCATGGGCGATCTCAATAAACGCCGCGGTCGTGTACTCGGCATGAATCCGATCGGTCACGGCAAGCAGGAAGTTGAGGCGGATGTGCCTATGAGCGGTGTGTTTGATTACTGCACGACACTTAGGTCCATGACCGGCGGACGCGGCGATTACTCCTATGAGTTCGCGCGTTACGAGCAGGCTCCGGCTGAAGTGCAGGAGGCTGAGATCAAGGCGAGGGAAGAGGAATAAGACAGGATATCTCAATATACAGGAGGCATAGCAAATGGTCAATATATTAGCGGCTCCTCAGGGGAGCGGGAAGACACAGAAGATGACGGAACTGGCCAATGAGGCCGTAAGTATGTACAACGGTAATGTGGCTTTCATCAAGAAGACACATCACAATACAAGTGATTTTTCATTTGATCTTCGTGTCGTATGTATGGATGACTATACGACCGTTCGCAACGAGAACGAGCTTGTTGCGTTTATCCTGGGGATGTCCGCGGCCAATCACGATATAGAAGCAGTTTTTATCGACGGTATCTATCGTCTTATCAAGGTGGATGTAAGTGAGATTGGCGGTTTCCTTGACCGTCTGGTCAGAACATCCAAGAACTGCAATATAGAGTTTTATATCAGTCTGAGCGCCAAACCGGAAGACATGGCGAAATATGAGAGCGAAGAGATCAAGATCCTTGATTGATTCGAAGGACAATTTGTAAGAGACTAGCCGAGTAGGGAGAGGCTTAAGCCTCCTCCTACTCGCTTTACGGTCAAAGGAGAAACATTATGGCAGCATACAATCATGTGGCAGTAGAACAGAAATGGCGTGAGCGCTGGGAGAGCGTTCCTGTCAATTCCAAGACGGACGAAAACGGAAAAGAACGCAAGAAATACTACTGCCTTGACATGTTCCCCTATCCGAGCGGCAACGGTCTGCATGTGGGTCACTGGCGCGGTTATGTGATCTCGGATGTGTGGAGCCGATACAAGATCCTGCAGGGATATCATGTGATCCATCCGATGGGATGGGACGCCTTCGGTCTCCCCGCTGAGAACTATGCGATCAAGATGGGGATCCATCCGGCGATCTCTACAGAGGAGAATATCCGCAACATCAAGAAACAGATCAAGCAGATAGCCGCTGTCTACGACTGGGATATGGAAGTCAATACGACAGATCCGGATTATTACAAGTGGACACAGTGGATCTTTGCTGAAATGTTTAAAAAGGGACTGGCTTATGAGAAGGAGTTCCCGATCAACTGGTGTCCGTCATGTAAGACCGGACTGGCAAACGAAGAGGTAGTGGACGGTAAATGTGAGCGCTGCGGAACCGAAGTGACCAAAAAGAATCTGCGGCAGTGGATGCTGAAGATCACAGCCTATGCTGACCGTCTCCTGAATGACCTGCAAAAGCTCGATTGGCCTGAAAAAGTCATCAAGATGCAGACTGACTGGATAGGCAAGAGTTACGGCGCGGAAGTCAATTTTCCGATCGACGGCAGAGATGAGAAGATCCTCGTCTATACGACGCGTCCCGATACTCTTTACGGCGCGACATTTATGGTGCTTTCACCGGAGCATGAGCTGGCTCAGTCTCTGGCCACAGAAGAGCAGAGAGAGGCTGTAGAGGCCTATATCAAGGCATCCTCGATGCGATCCAATGTTGATCGTTTGCAGGACAAAGACAAGACAGGTGTCTTCACCGGCTCATATGCGGTCAATCCGCTTTCCGATGAGAAGATTCCGATCTGGCTGTCCGATTATGTGCTGGCAGATTACGGCACCGGCGCCATCATGTGTGTTCCCGCGCACGATGATCGTGACTTTGAATTTGCAAAGAAGTTTGATCTCCCGATCATTCAGGTCATTGCAAAGGATCCCGACCATGTCGAAGAACTCACAGAGGCTTATACAGATGCCAGCGGAGTGATGATCAATTCCGGAGACTGGAACGGTAAACGCTCAGAGGAACTCAAGGAAGAGGCGCCACATATCATTGAAAAGATGGGTATCGGAAAGGCAACAGTCAACTTTAAGCTGCGTGACTGGGTGTTCTCTAGACAGCGCTATTGGGGAGAACCGATCCCGATCATTCACTGCCCTCATTGCGGTAATGTAGCGGTACCTGAGGAGGATCTGCCGTTGAGACTTCCGGAAGTCGAGTCCTACGAACCGACCGGCACAGGCGAGTCGCCGCTCGCGGCTATTGACGACTGGGTCAACACGACCTGTCCGGTATGCGGCGCTCCGGCTAAGAGGGAGACCAATACTATGCCCCAGTGGGCCGGATCGTCCTGGTATTTCCTTCGCTACGTGGATAATCACAATGACACCGAACTGGTCTCCAGACAGAAAGCGGATAAATACCTGCCGGTCGACATGTATATAGGCGGTGTAGAGCATGCTGTACTGCATCTGCTATACGCGAGGTTCTACACCAAATTCCTCTACGATATTGGCGTGGTAGGCTTCGAGGAACCGTTCATCAAACTGTTCAACCAGGGAATGATAACAGGCAAAAACGGTGTCAAGATGAGCAAATCCAAGGGCAATGTAATTTCTCCGGACGATCTTGTCCGCGACTACGGCTGCGACGCTCTGCGCATGTATGAGCTTTTCGTAGGACCGCCGCAGCTGGATGCGGAATGGGATGACCGGGGTATAGACGGCGTCCGGCGCTATCTCGGGAAACTGTGGAATCTTCTCCTCGACAGTACAAAAGGCGATCCGGTCGAGGCGACCGACGATATGGTGCGCACGCGCAACAAGCTGATCCATGCTGTTACAAACAGACTCGAGGCATTCAGTCTCAACACCGTCATCTCAGGATTCATGGAATACACGAACGAGCTCGCTGCACTGGCTCGTGAGCACGGTGGTGTGGACCGGGAGACTCTCCGGCAGTACGCTGTAGTACTTGCGCCTTTTGCGCCGCATATGGCTGAGGAGATGTGGGAACGCCTTGGCGGCACTGATACTGTGTTTGCCCAGTCCTGGCCGGCTTACGATGAGGAGGCAATGGAAGAGAAGGTCATTACGATCCCGCTTCAGGTCAACGGCAAGACTAAGGGCCTGCTCAAGATCGCGGCTGACGCAGACAAAGACGAGATACTGGAAAAAGGCAGGGAAACGCTCGGCAGAAAGCTTGAAGGAGAATTGATCAAAGAGATCTATGTGCCCGGCAAGATCGTTAACTTTGTCGTCAGAAAGTGAGAATTGTGATGAATCTGTTTAGAAACAAGAAGACCCAGAGAATCGTTTTCGGCGTGTTGGCGGCTATCCTTCTGATCGCGATGGTGCTGACGATGCTGCCGTCGAATGCGCTGCCTTTCTGAAAGGTGAGAAGGATCACAGGAGACTATCATGCACAGTATGACAGGATACGGCCGCGGAGAGGCTGAAGGACTCGGCAGCCATTTTCAAATCGATATCAAGAGCGTTAATCACCGGTACCTGGACATAGGTGTCCATATGCCGGGACAGCTTGCGGCACTCGAGAATCTTATCCGCCGCAAGCTCAAGGACAGACTGGGACGCGGCAAAGTGGACGTCTATCTCTCCTGGAAGAATGAGGACAACGCTACGGCAACTCTATGCTACGATGAGCAGCTGGCAGGCCAATATCTTAAACATCTCCGTTCACTGGCCGACACTTATGATCTGAGCAATCAGGTCAACGCTTATCAGATCTCACGATATCCTCATGTGTTTTCGATGGAAGAGGAACCGGTGGACGCAGAGTCATACTGGCCTGTGGTAGAGGAAGCGCTCAATGCGGCTCTCGAGGCTTTCCTGCGCGCCAGGAGCGAAGAAGGTGAGTATCTGAGACGGGACCTCAAAGACAAGCTGCAGGAGCTTACATTGCATGTGGATGCGGTCAGAGAGCGTTATCCTGTTGTGATGCAGGAATATGAACAGAAGCTGACAGACAAACTCCACACATTGATCGAAGACGGCAAGGTTGATGAGGGACGTATCGCTGCCGAGCTGATTCTTGTCTCCGATAAGCTTTGCACTGACGAGGAAGTCGTGCGGCTGCAGAGTCATATCGAGCAGATGGATCAGACGCTGGATATGGATGAGCAGATCGGCAAGAAGCTGGATTTTCTGGCTCAGGAGATGAACCGTGAATCAAATACGATCCTTTCCAAGACCAACGATGCGGAGACAGCGGATCACGCGATCGCGCTCAAGACGATCATTGAAAAGATCAGGGAACAGATACAGAATATCGAATAGCACGGAGGATCTATGAAACGCAGAGGTATACTGGCAGTTATATCAGGTTTTTCAGGAGCCGGTAAGGGAACACTGGTCAGTCTTCTTTTGGAGAAATACGATCAATATGCTCTGTCTGTCTCGGCGACGACGCGCAAACCGCGTCCGGGAGAACAGGAGGGCGTGCACTATTTCTATAAGACTGAGCAGGAATTTCTGGATATGATCGAGCGCGATGAACTGCTCGAACACGCCTGCTATGTCGGGAATTACTACGGAACGCCAAGAGAGTTTGTTGAACAACAGCTTGCGGCAGGAAAAGACGTGATCCTGGAGATAGAAGTACAGGGCGCACTGCAGGTAAAAGAGCAGTTTCCCGAGGCTCTGCTGCTGTTTGTGACGACTCCCGATGCAGATGAACTGGTGCGCCGGCTTCACAAGCGCGGGAGCGAGACTGACGAGCAGATCAAAAAACGGATTCAGCGTGCGTACGAGGAAGCTGAACTGATCAGCGGTTACGATGCACTGGTCGTTGCATATGACCCGGAATCCGGGGTGCGGCAGATACACTGTGCTGTGGAGGCGGCGCGCATGAGCCCCTCTCATAACAAGGAATTTATCAGCGCGATCCGCGCTGAGTTAGCGGAAAGAGGTGAAGAACTATGATGCATCCTTCGTATTCAGAACTTATGGATCTGATCAACAAAGAGTCCGAGGAACAGGACACTCAGGTGGTCAACAGCCGATACGCCATCGTGATGGCGACGGCTAAGCGTGCCAGAGAGCTGGTTGACGGAAGTCCCGCTTCAGTTGACTTCAATGAAGGAGATAAGCCCCTGTCGGTCGCTGTTGAAGAGATCGAGGAGGGCAATATGAAGATAGTCAAAAGCGAGACATGAACATCTATCTGATATCTCTCGGTTGCGACAAGAATCTTGTCGACTCACAGAATATGATAGAGATGTTCCGATCCAAGGGGCATATTCTGGTCAATGATGTCAGTCAGGCAGATATCGCGGTCGTCAACACCTGCTGTTTTATAGAATCAGCGAAGGAGGAGAGCATCGGAGCTGTTCTTGAGATGGCACGGGAAAAGGATGCGGGACGTCTCCGGGCAGTAGTAATGGCGGGCTGCATGGCTCAGCGATACCGTGAAGAGATCGCTGAAGCAATTCCTGAAGTGGACGCGCTGATCGACACCAGGTCCATTTCACAGGCATGTGAGATCATTGAAAGTCTCAAGATCGACAGTCCGGAAAATGAGCGATCTGGTCAATCTGACTGTTTTGCTATCACAACACCCAGCCATTATGCTTACCTTAAAATAGCTGAGGGATGCGACAAGCACTGTACCTATTGTGTCATTCCTTCGATCCG
>OMSP01000116.1 GCA_900313775.1 uncultured Eubacteriales bacterium | reverse complement strand
TATCGCCCAGCGCGTATGTCCTATACCGCAGGTGCCCGGCAACAGCTTACCGTCTCCGGTCTTTTCCGCCAGATTCTTAAGCTTCCCGGTCGCCTTTACTACCTCGGCCGGAGCATCTCCGTTGCGCACTGCCAGACCGGCTGAGTCATACCCTCTGTATTCGAGCTTTGACAGTCCCTCCAGTAAGACCGGAGCTGCCTGCTGTTTACCTGTGAATCCTACGATTCCGCACATATTATACTCTCCTGTCTAATGATCGATCTGACGCTTCACGGCGAACGTTACTCCCGCACCGAGGATCAGGAGCATGCCCAGGATATACATCCATGTCGTGCCGGGACCGCCGTTTGCCGGCAAGACCTTGCCCGGGTTGTTCCACACCCGGATCTGCCAGTTGCTTTCATCCTGTCCCTGCACCCAGTGTTCCTCTCCGCTGCGGCACACCAAAGCCTCTGCACCGGCCTGTGTCGCCGTCACGCTGCCATCCGGCGCTGTTTCAGTTGACTTACTGCTGACTGTGATCCAGATGGCTCCGTCTGATATGATATATCCTGCCGGGGCTCTGGTCTCTACCAAGCTGTATTCACCGTCAGCTACCATACCAAGCTCCAGCAGTCCGTCGGCACCTGTCGTACCTTCAGCAATCGGCGTCTTTCCGCTGAGCGGCTTCCCGGTCGTCTGGTCCGTATCTTCTTTCCTGTAAAGCGCAAAAGTAGCGCCGTTTCTGATTGTCGTATCCAGATCCGGTCCGGTCTTCCAGACAGATAACTTCTGCATCGGCGTATTTGGTATAGTGACTGTGTAGGAAGCGGTGCCCCCTGAAGAATCAACCGTAAGCCAGTCTTTGCAGTCCGCCGACTCGATGATGACCGCCCCTGTATCACTGATCGTAAAACAGAGATCCTTGTCCGGCCTGTTGAGCAGATTATAGCCTGCTGCCGCCTGTGTTTCCTGCAGATAATAGGTCCCTGCTCCGAGATTGGTGTTGATCTCAGTCAGAATTCCGTTTGCGCCGCTCACCATATCTTCGTATCCCGGCATCGGCAGATCATCTTTCCTTGCATGGCCGCTGCTGTCTTTCACCTGGCGGAACAGAGCGAAATGAGCGCCTGTGATGCCGGCTTCCGATACTGCATCCACCTTTCTGAACAGCATATCGGATGTCATGTTCCGGGCAGATATCACGGCGAGCATAGCGCCCGTCGGATCAGCTTCGCATGAACACAATCCCTCCGGCCCTTCTATGATGACCTGATCATCTGCACTGACAGTGATCGTCACAGGTCCCGGCAGACCGTTATACCCCTTCGGAGCTTTTGTCTCTGTCAGTGTATAAACTCCCGGTTTGAGATAAGCTGTCGTAATCAGTCCGTCCTGAGCGGAAGTGTACTTATTCTTCGCGACATCATGGCCTTCGTCGTCTTTAAGAGTAAACTCAGCCCGCGCAAGCGGCGCACCTGTCATATCGTATTTATACAGTTTGATGCCCGGCCTTGAGTTAGTCGCCGTATCCGTCCGCACGTTTTCGTTGTGCAGAGTCGGCGTGCCGTATTCGTATTTCACGGTATAATCAATATCATCATGGTTCCCGCCCGTCGGCGTCCCTCCGGCATGAAGTGTATCCCCGTCAGCAATACGGTCAACACCGGTATAACCGGTCACTCTGCCCTTATCATCCACGCGGATATCATCTCCTTCGAGAGCCACCTCAAAGACCTGATAGTCACTGAACGGCGTACCGTACTGAAGATTGTCAAAGAAGAAATAGACTTCCGTATCCGTTGTCTTTAATGCGCGCACGCTGTCCTCCACCATTGTATAGCTATAACGGACCGGGTCGCTTCCCGGCACCGCGCTCCTTGTATAGGCAGCGAAATAGATCGTATCGTGCGAATCCATAAAGTCAGTATCAGTCCAGATCTTTTCGATCGTCAGTCCCCATCCCTGCTGGTTGCGGACTTCGATCTCGGGATCTTCACCGGCTTCCATGACGCCTGATATCGGCGTCGTTCCGTGCATTTCCTCGCGTCCCTCATCCACTCTCGTGTATCCGTCCTCCTGCCTGATCGTGTATCCTTTCGGGATCTCATAATCACGCTCTTCTGCTTTGTACTGGGTGGTTATGATCAGATTTCTCACTTCGACCGTATGGTCAGCAGGTATCTTGGTGACAGACCCGTTCATCGATGCAGTGAAGGTCGCTGACTCCTGTTCCGCTTCGCTGAGCGCCGACCAGTCTCTCTTACCGAGAGATTCAAACTGCTGGTTATCCACATTCCACCGGCAGTAGTAACCGTCCGCATCCTTTACGTGATAGGGATACATATCCGCGAGCGGCAGATCATCGGGATCATCATTCTCATTTCCTAGATAAATCCTGAAGTTGAACAGAGTGGAGTTGTCGGGGTAATGCAGGATCGTCTGCCCGTCTGTACCGTAGAGTTTCTTGGTGACAGACAGTGTGCGCATAGCTCCTTCAGCCACATGGTTATCAAAGGTGACTCTCGGTGTCTCGTCCAGGTCGTAATCATCCGTCTTATAGTCCTGACGGTGTTCGTACTCCCCGCTCACCTGATTGTCTGTGTCCGTTCCTTCCAGAGCCTTTCCGTTTGCCTTTACCTTGTCATAGGCATTGCGGTTGACCGCACACTCCTTGACAAAATATTCGTGAACGCCGTCCGGAAGCGGGACCTCTGCCGACTCTCCGGGTTTCAGGAAGAACACATGGTCATAGCTGTCCGTCGCTCCTGCCGGAGTAAAGCTTTCCCTGTATTTAACACGGGTATTCGTATCTTTATAATGTACTTTTTCCGCTTCTCCTTCATTCTCGCCCAGCAGGTGAGGCACTGTGCCGCCGTCGTCCGGATCGTAGTACCATATCTGGTACGGAAACTCCAGAAGTTTATTATTCGGATCATCTGTTCCCGAAAGAGTTTTGTTCAGGATAAATGAACCCGGCTTTACATCCGCCAGATTAAACCGCATATGGAGGTTAGAGGAACCGGCGCCGCGCTCCATGTAGAAGATCTTCATATCATGTTTGGAGTAATCCTTAAAGACATACTGTCCTTCGGAATTCTGCTCGAACAACTCTTCGAGTTTCGCGGCGATCTCATCCTCCGGCATTCCCCTGCTCTCATAGTTGTTTCTGAAGATATCATACAGGGTCGTGGGCGTGCTCCTGCTGGTAGTGACCTCACCTGTCCGGAAGTTGACTGTCCCCTGCTGGGCTGTATGGACGCCGCCCAGATCGAGGGCCAGCTCTCCGTCGATATAGAGCCAGAAGTCATCGTCCCCGGAGAACTCAAAGATGATATCATGCCCCCAGGCATCGAGACCGCTCGGCGTCTGTGTAAAGCTCGCCTCAATCTGCATACCGAAGAAATAGTTTACTCGTTCTGCCCCGGTCGTTGTGCCGAGATAATATAAAGGCTCACCCTTCCGCGGGTCCGTATCGGGCAGCAGATTGCCCGCTGCATCAGTCAGATTGGTGATCGTCTTGCCGTTCTTGTCTATGGCATATACTCCCTGTTCGATGTCATCGTAAGGCATGAACTGACCATGTGTCCTGGTGACCTTCCATTCATCACCGCCGGTGATACCGCCCAGTCGGTCATAGACTTTAAAATTGCCGTCTTCCTGCAGATGTGCAAAGTTCTCAGTGGAGTCATACTCGAAGTATCCGCTCTCGTTGTAGATACTGTTCAGGAACAAATGATTGACCGTGGACATCTTAGTCTCATCAAACAGATAGGAGAGCGAATCACTGTCTCCTCCGGTCCCCGCTTTATCTGTCCTCTCCGGATATCCGTCGTCTTTCAGATCGGTCGTGAGCAGCCCTGTGCCGTCCGTATCTCTGCCCATGAAAGCCGTCTGTCTGGAATCTCTGTCCTGCACGATCGTATTATCAAAATCGATCATCTTCATGGTGATCCCGTGATCATTGTTATCTACGGTCCTGATATCCTGCAGGGGTTGATCGGGATCATCGTAATGCTCATCAACTATCGCGAAATAGAAGTCATCCGCCTGCTTGACCGGACAGGAAACGATATGACCGTCCTGAGTCTTCAGTCCCGCATAGGCGTAATGGGTGTCATCCCAGGCAATGATCGTCGTATAATTCTGACCGTTGCGTCTGCCGTTTAAGTTGACTCCGATATTGTCATCAGACAATATCTGATCGTTGGTCATCTGAGGCGCAATCACAGAGCCGTCATAGTCATTGACCAGTTCATAGTAATAAGTCGGGTTGCCGCCGCTCTGATAATCGGTAAAATTCCACAGCGCAGTGTTGACATCCCTTCCGGTCCACTCGATCTCATCCCCGATATCGCTGGCCGGTATCAGCGACCCGTCGTGATCGAGCACAAAGAATTCATATTTCTTTTTTGCATCATTCCAGACACGCGTATAAATGATGATCTGTGATCCGTCGTGCACCTGTTCCGTATCAGATACGCTTACTTTTCTGGCGACATAGTTGGTGAAATTGTCCTCATCGATCGGTGCATCCTTGACCAGGTTCATCCAGGTCGTATTCGCTCCGCCTGTGACTGCGTTGAATCCGTTGGCCGCCTTGGCGGGCAGATTAAGCGCCCTTCCGCCGGAGACGAACTGATACTTCCCCTTATTCTGTCCCGTTCCAGGAACGGCCTGAATGCGCGATTTGACCGCATCGGGCTCATCCTCCAAGGTCACATTCACCCCGCTGATCGTCAGATACTTCTTCTGCGTGCCCACCCGGGTGGTGATGTGATAATAGTCATCCTCGATCCACTCAAACTCCCATTTGATGAGCTCTTCATCCGGAGTCTCAGTGACCAGAAGTATGCCGTCATTGTCCGTCACATCAGGCTTCATGGTCAGCGTCGTGCCCTTCAGCCTGGACTGACTGCTTACTGTGATCCCCTCGTTCGTCAGACCGGCCGCTGTAGCGCCATCGTCGTGATAGGCAATACCGTACTGCTGTCCGTCCAGATGATAGGGATCGGTCTCCACATCAAAGGAGGATGCGTAGGAGATCGTGATCCGGCTGTTTCCGGCATTGTTGTGATCTTTGTAAAGCCTTATGCCGCCGCCGCTTCCCGAGTATTGCAGCCAGTTGTTCTGCCCCTGCACCTTAAACAGGAACTGTCCTTCCACTTCCTCTGTGATCTCAAACGGCGTACCGCCCGACTCAACCAGTCCCATGTTGACGCCGGAGGTATTTTTCATATACATTTTCTTTTCAACATTGCCCGTGGTCACCTTGGTGTAGATGAGATAGACCCCGTCGCTCACCTTCTCAAAATACCATTTGTCGGTATTGAGTGCGTCTGTATCCAGTGTAAAGCAGCCGCCGCTGAGTTCCTTCTTGAAATAATAGTTGCTGCTGGTTCCCCTCGTCACGGAGAGATAGAAAGCTTCGTCAGCCACATCCAGTTCAGAGATATCTGCTACCGTCGTGCTGAGCGGCTCCGGAGCGTCGACAATGGCATACACAGAGAATCCCTCCGTCTCAAAGGACAATTCGATATTCTCTTTTTTCTTGCCGGTCTCTTCTACCTCGACATCCTTGATCACATCGCCCTTGACGACATCCTTTCTGTTCTTGTCGTCCGCGAAATGGATGATCCGGGCATGCTCGGAATCTCTGCCGGGAAGGGCGATCCTGACGTCGACCGGCGCATTGATCTCAACTTTCTCTTTATTACTGTCAACGATCTTGATATCAAAGAGCCGGATATATGATGCCCTGCCCTTCTTCCAGCCGAGTGCTTTCTCACTCTTTTCAACATACTGATCATAATCGTCCGCCGCTTCTTCTATCTCTTCAATGTCAAGGGAAGCTCCCTCCGGCACGCCGGCATCCTGTCCGCATTTGACCGTGATCTCGTAATCACCTTTGTCTGTCTCGACTGTCTCCTTCAGAACGGAATCTGTCCGATCTGCAGCCTTTCTGCCGGTCTTAACATCATCTGATGTCTTCTGCTCATCTTTTTCGCTCGTCTCGCCTTTTTCTTCGGTATCAGCACTCGAGGGTCTGTCCTCTGTCTCCCCGCCGGTCTCATTCACCTCCTGCTGCCCGCCGTCAGCAGCGGAAACCTCGATACCCGGCGTTTGCTGTGCCGTCGAATCATCCAACGTCATCGCCGGTAGGATCAGCATATACATAGTCAGAAGCGCAACAAAGACTGCCAGCACCGACATCATCCTGTAATGACGTCTGATCCCGGCTTTTGCCTTTCTGATATGTGCCGTTATACGGTTTTTTGAATCACTGCGCTTCAGCATTTTCCTTATCTTTGACGGTTCTCTTTTTGCGTTTCGCTGTTTTCAGGACAAAGCCCGCGAACATTATCAGCAATATAATTACCGATATAAACAGGGCAACGATCTTCGGATCTATTCGTTCGGCGTCGGCAAGGTTGTCCATGCCGTCCCGGTTTGCTGTCCTGTGTCCCCGCACGAGCAGCCTGTGTGTATTGACCCCGTACGGCGTACAGGTGATCAGCGTGCAGAGGTCTTTTCCCTCCTCTATCCTCAGCGTAGATATATCCTCCGGCTCCACGATCCTGATCTGATCGGCCTCGTAGGTCAGCGTCTTATTCAGGACCGTTATCGTCCAGTAGTCGCCCTCTTTCAGCTGATCCAGATCAGTGAACAGCCTGGCGGAGGGCAGTCCGCGATGTCCTGAGATCAGACAGTGGCTGCTCTCCCCGCCCACGGGAAGGGAACTCCCTTCAATGTGCCCGATAGATCTCTGAAGCACATCGTCGCTAGTACCGTGGTATACCGGAAGTTCGACTTGGATCTTCGGTATGGACACAATTGCCATGACTCCTGAATCGTCCACCCGGAGTTTTTCGCTGTACTCCCTTTTTTCCTCCCCTGTCATCTTCCAGCGGATGCCGGTCTTTGCAAGCTCTCTGTTGTATTCCCGGGCATTGCCGAGTATAGTTTTCCGGTCTGCGGCATCCAACTGCGATACCGTTTCTTTATACTCTATGATGACCTTTTTTTGATGTCGTGTATTCCAGTAATTGCTGACGGACGGATAGGCGATCAGCCCGATGCCGATCACCACCATCGACACGAGGATCAAAGTGATTCCATGCTTTTTGATCCAGCCCATCAGCGTCCTGTCCTATCCTTTTCTGCGTCTGACTGTCATCAGCAAAAGAGCTCCGATCACCAGGATCCCGCCGGCGATATAGAATATCTTTGTGCCGATACCGCCTGTCTCCGGAAGCTCGTGACCCTTGGTATTCTTCACCGTATTTTCTGCGACAGAATAATAACTCTCTGTCCTCTGCGTTGTGGCCGGGTTGTCAGCAGTAGAGACTGTCTCTCCTACTGTCATCGGTGTATCGGCCGCCAAAGTATAACCTGCTGGCGCCTTGGTCTCCTTGATGGTATACGTGCCGGCAGCCAGCCCTTCGAACCAGACATAGGTATGTTCTTCACCTGCAATGGTCACTTTCTTTGTTGTGCATGTCATAGCATTGCCGTCCTTGTCTTTGACAGCATTTCCGTCTGCATCCAGAAGCGCAAACTCAGCATTCTCCAGAGCTTTATCATCCTGACCGACCTTCTCAAATACGAGACCGTAGATCTGCTGGGTATCGGTATCTTCGATACTGTCAGTCCCGGAGTCAAAAGGATTCGGATTGAAAGTGACCTGCGCCGTGTTGCTCGTCTTTCCCGCTGTCGACACTTCTCCGGTCAATTTTCCTTTATAGGTGACGACAACGCTTTGACCCGCATGGGACTTGGCAAAACCCGTTGTAAAAGTGACGACAAACCCTTTACCGGAGGCTTCAACTGAAAACGTCTCCGCTCCGGCCGCTGTCTCTGTACCGTCCACTGTGACCTTTACTGTTGAAAGAGCATCTTCCAGTCCGTTTGGCGTATCTTTGATCACAAATTCCGCGTGTTTGGCATTTGACGGATAATTCGGGATCTTAGTCGAGATAGTGAAACTGATATCTGATCCCAGGTTATAGCTGTCTGTTGCGTCGACCTGCGTATCATCATCTGCCGCCTTGTTCTCCGTCTTGGTGATCGTGATCGTCTCACTCTTCACCGCTACAGTGATCGGATCATGTGCTTTATAGGTGTTTCCGTCGACCTGCATAACGGCATTGATCAACATGCTCTGATAGATCACCCCCGCGTCTGCATCGCCCGAAACAATAGCGAAATAGTATCCCGGAGCAACCGTGCTGACTGCCGCCTTTTTATCGCTGCCGGCCGTCGCTGAATAAGCAGCTTCTTTTCCGTAAAACGCCTCCGCGAAAGCATTCGCCATCGCCTTTTTTGCATCTGCATCAGTGACAGCAGCGATCTCATCGACCGTGTCATAAGCTGCGGGCAGTCCTGATGCCATCGTATAGTGGATCACATTATCTGTACCGACAGACGCTTCCGCTATCCTGTACAGCTTCAAGGTGTTTCCCTGCTCGACTCCTGTGACAGTGACGCTGGTATCATAATTCGGATCTTCCGCAAACGCTGCTGCGCTCACTGCAAAAACCATGACCAGTGCCAACACAAATGCGAGTACCTTTTTAGTCGTTTTCATCTCTTCTGCCTCCTTTTATCTGACCGTTCCGAACTTGGACAGCGGCCAGATGCGGAATACGATCTTACCAACCACCTGTTCGGAGGATATACAGCCTATCTTACTGTTCCTCGAATCTATCGATATACTCCTGTTGTCTCCCATCACAAACACCTTCCCCTCCGGGACCTGATAAGGCATCGCGATGTCTGTATACTGCTCTCCGTAAGACTTCTCTTTCAGGTAAGGCTCTTCCACCAGCTGCTGGTTGACGAATACATTACCGTCCCGGTCTACCTCTACCCAGTCTTTGGAAGATCCGATCACCCGTTTAACGAGAATATCATTGTTGTAATAAAACGCTATGATATCACCTGTTTTGAATTTTGTGCCTTTGACAGAAACGACCAGGTCTCCGTTGTCCAGCGTCCCTTTCATCGATGCACCGTAGATCCTCAGAACAGGCAGAAGCAATACCGAGATGAGGACCGCAGCGGCGGCCACAACGACCACGATACCGATCGTGTTTACGATCGTTCTCCTCAGTTTTTTGCGTGATCTGTCCATACGTCCACCGTCATCTTCGAATCACTTCCCGCCGATCACATCCGCGATAGTCTTCTTCAAGGCCGGAATATCGATCGGTTTTGCAACATGACCGTCCATACCGGCCTGTCTGGCCGCCTGCTTATCTTCATCAAACGCATTAGCCGTCATTGCAATGATCGGAATCTTTGCCAGCTCACTGTCTGCCAGCTCACGGATCTTCTTCGTAGCAGTATAACCGTCCATGACCGGCATCTGGATATCCATCAGGATCAAGTCGTATTCCCCCGGTTCGGAAGCGGCAACTTTTTCAACAGCTTCCTGACCGTTTTCAGCCTTGTCGATGACAAATCCCATCTTATCAAGGATCATGCCTGCGATCTCCATATTGATCAGATTGTCCTCGACGAGCAGCACATGTTTTCCGGTGAAATCGATCGCTTCCGTCTGAACATCATGCTGCGCTGCTTCACGAATGTCATCCTGTCCGGCAAAACGCAGTTTCAGGCGGATGATCATCTCCGTGCCGCTGCCGGGAGCGGTCAGTACATCGATCGTTCCTCCCATCAGATCCACAATGCTCTTCGTAATAGCCAGCCCGAGACCGGTCCCTTCGATCCCGCTGGCAGTGGAGCTTCGCTCCTGTTCGAAAGCATGGAACATCTTTTCCACAAATTTCTGCGACATGCCGATGCCGCTGTCACGGATACGCATTTCATAGGAGCCGTAGCCGTCCTCTCCGTCTCCGATCTCGTATAGCGTGGCGGAGACTGTCCCTCCTTCAGGGGTGAACTTATAGGCATTGCTCAAGATGTTGAGGAGCACTCTGTTCAGGTTTTTTCTGTCGCACCAGACATAGCGGTCCCTCACCTGTGAGGTGTGGACAGAGTAATCAATTTCTTTCTGTTTCATCTGTTCAGAGAACAGTTCCCGCATCCCGTCGAAGACCGCGCACAGATCTGTAGGCGAGTATTCCAGCTCGAGCTTGCCGCTCTCTATCCGGCTCATCTCCAGAATGTCATTGATCAGCGTCAGGAGATGCTGACCGGACAGATCTATTTTTTTCAGATAATCCTGCACTTCAGGACTTGACTGCCCCTGCAGGGCGAGTTCTGTGTACCCGACGATCGCGTTCATCGGAGTGCGGATATCATGGGACATATTGAAGAGGAACTGACTCTTTGCGAGGTTTCCCTCCACAGCCCGTATCTTTTCTCTCTCCGCCGCCTCATGTTGTTTGCGCACGATATTCTGCACATAGAGCATGACTGCTAATCCGGCAAATATGATGAGCAACAGCACAGCGCCGCCGCCGACAAGGACCGATCTCACCTCTTCCGTGGTCTGAAGCGACATCATACGTTTGGCGATCCACATCAATGAGGCGTAGATCAGCAGAGCGAACAGGACGATTCCTGAAGTGGATATACCGCTGAATTCAGTCAGAGTACTTTTGCGTATGGTCTGCCAGTAAAAAACAAATCCGAGCAGACACCACAGCGACAATAAGAGAAACGCTTCACTGCCCATTGCTTCCATGGCCGTGAGCCTCGGAACCATCTGAACGACAGCAAGCACAACACAGATCACTGTTCCTATGATGCCCAGTACGGCGTTCTTTGTCTTTCCCTCGCTCCTCGCTATCTTCCACGCTGCAGCTGATGTGTATCCGAATCCCACGATAGCTCCGAAAGAAGTCAGGTCAACAAACCACATCAATGTATTACGTCCCAGAAATGCGAGCACGACGGAGATCCCCATGATAAAGAAGATACTGTATGTCGTTTTTGAGAATCTCTCGGAAAGGATCTTGTCCTCCGCCATGGTTGAAAGGATCCTTGTCGTGGCGCGGTATCCGCCGATGATACCTGTCAGGATTGCCGCAACGGCGGTGATCGTCATGATCACCAGACCTGCAGCGCCCATGATCTGACCTGCAGAGAAAAAAGTCGGCACGGCATCGACCCCGCTCATACTGTCAAGAGAAGAGACATACTCCTGCCATGAGGAAAAACCGTCCGGAACCGCTGCTACACCGGTCAGCACCATGGCTATATAAGCAATAGCCGCCGCGATGATAGACAACATCATGATAGATCTTGACCTGCGGATCGGGAATTTAAAATGAGCCGTATCAAAAGAAGTGACCTCAAATCCCACATAGGCCCACGGAGCCAGGAGCACAAGACTGAAGATCCCATATGCTTTGCCGGTACCTCCGGAGCCAAACTCTGTCAGCGCACCGTTTGCGACAGCATGCGGAAGACATATTGCCCCTACAACGACAACTCCCGCGAACAGCAATACGGCGAGGACTGTGTGAAGCCGCTGCAACAGCGGCTTGGCAAAGACAAACAGCACTCCGACTCCCACGAGCACCAGTACGGAAACCATGGTCTCGGCGGGATGGATCTCATTGCCGGCAATCGTGTAGGTAAACCTGGTATGCATCTTGTTCCCCAGCAGCATACGAACAATAATGAACAGAGCGGTGCCGTTCAAAAACACGATCGTCAGATACGAAAGACAGAGAAACCATGAGCTGAGGAAGGCATGATCACGGCCAAACGCCTCCTTGGTATAAGTGTAGATCCCGCCCGTGATCGCCGAACGCCCCATGAGATAAGAGAAGTTGCCGCCTATGACCAACATGATGACCATGCCGATCAGCATGGCGATCGTCGTTCCTGCAGGTCCCGCGACCGGAAGGAAGGTATTCCCCGGCATAGCAAAAACACCCCAGCCGACCATGACGCCCAAGGACAGTCCCCAAACATCCAGCGGTGAGAGATACCTGTCATATGGTCTTATACTTCCCTGTTGTTCTTTCATAGCTTATATCCTGTCTTTCAAATACCGGATAACTTTACACTCAGTTTTACTCGTACTCCACCGTCGCAGGAGGCTTGGGTGTGAAATCATAGAGGACACGATTGATCCCGGCCACCTCGCCGGTAATGCGCTCAGCCAGGCGGTCCATCAGAGCCGGATCCAGATGTTCCACGCTCACTTCCACGACATCGGTCGTATTGATCGCACGGATGATGCAGGGCCAGTCAAAAGTTCTCTTTCCGTCTGTAATACCGGTCGATTTGAAATCAGGCACGACTGTAAAATACTGCCAGACTTTCCCCGCCAACCCGGCCTTTGCAAACTCCTCGCGCAGGATGGCATCGGATTCGCGCACAGCTTCAAGCCTGTCGCGAGTGATCGCCCCCGGACAGCGCACTCCCAGACCGGGGCCTGGGAAAGGCTGACGCTGGACCATGCTCTCCGGCAGACCGAGCGCTGTACCGACGACACGCACTTCATCCTTGTAGAGGAGTTTCACCGGCTCGACAAGTTCAAAGTCGAACTCCTCCGGCATACCGCCGACATTGTGGTGCGCTTTGATGCCGTCCTTGCTTTCGAGGATATCCGGATAGATCGTCCCCTGTCCGAGGTATTCGATCCCGTCGAGCTTGGCCGCCTCCTCAGCGAAGACATCAATAAACTCCGCGCCGATGATATGTCGTTTCTCCTCAGGATCATCGACCCCCTCCAGTTTGTCCAGAAAACGATCGACCGCATCCACATAGATCAGATTTGCTCCCAGCTCATTTCTGAAGACCTGAATGACCTGCTCCGGCTCACCTTTTCTCAGCAGCCCGTGGTTTACGTGCACGCACACCAGCTGATCGCCGATCGCTCTGATCAGCAGCGCCGCACAGACGGAGGAGTCGACTCCTCCCGAGAGAGCCAACAGGACTTTTCCGTCACCCACCTGCTCCCTTATCGCGCTGACCTGCTCTTCGATAAAAGCTTCGGCCTGCTCTTTTGTCGTGATCCTCTCCATGCTCTCCGGTCGTTTGTTTTCCTCGTAATATCCCATAATGTTCCTTTCTCGAAACTATGTATAGTAAGCCACATTAAATCAATTTATTATACTATATTATTATGCACTTGTCATTATTTTCACTTATTATTATGCGTTTATCTTTATTCCGCCTGTATCGTTGCTTTACAAGTGTTTTATGTCCAGAAGCCAAACCAAAAAAACGGATCCGCAGTATTATCTGGACAGATACTGCGGATCCGGTATATTGACCTGTATTCAATACTCTTTTGTGTCAGCGAATAATCTGTGCGAAACGTGCCGCTTTCCTGTCTATATCCGGTACCTTCAGGATACTCCTCGGCTCATGAGCCGTCTCAGTCAGACAAAAGTGTCCCGGCATGATAAACGCCTTGTTGAAATTGATGGCACCGATCACCTGTTCAGCCACTATATCGCTGCCGCTGTATCCCGATACCACCAACGCATATATCCTTTTTTTGCTGAAATCATGCGTCCTGAAGATAGCGGTCAGCCGGTTTATGAAAGCCGTCAGATTGGCGCCGATCGCATCGTTGTAATTGGGACAGATCATCACGAGCGCATCGCAGTTGATGATCGCAGGATATACTTGCTCCGTCATGATACCGCCGTAAAAACAGCCGTCATTCTCACCGAAATGAAGACATTCCTCATACCGGCATCCCCGGCAGTCAGTCATACTGCCGTTGCGCAGCGATATCTCTGTGATATCCGCCCTGTCCTCCAGGTAACTGCGCACTTTATCCCAGAGGAGCAGCGTGTTCGAAGTGCCTCTGGAACTGGCATGTACAGCCAGCACGCGCAGGCGTTCTTCTCCCTGAGGCCATTTGAAATCTATCAGTTTGCGCGCCAGTTCTTCTACCTGCTGTTTATACACTTCCATGGACGGTACATCCCGCACCATGGAGAGAACATCAAAATTGTGAAGCGAACCGGTTGCTTCCACCACCGGCTTTCCCGGAAAGAGACAACCTGCCATATTGGCTGAAAAAGCCAGTCTTCTGGCCAACGCCTTCGTAAACAGCTCGCTGCTGCCGTCGACGATGATCCCGCCGACAGCGCCCTCCAGACAATCCGGATGTTGGCGGAAATACTCAAGCAGCCGATAATACTCCATATTGACACCGGCCTCTGACAGACAGATGGCAAAGAGCACATGCTCACCGGCCAGGCTGATCCTCTGCAATTCGGATGCCATTGCGACCACAGTCACCTGCACCCCCTCAGATCTCAGTCTGTCTACCGTCGACGAGAGCACCTCCTCCATCCGCGCGGTCCTCCCCTGCAGTTCGCAGACCGGACGCACAATGACAAGCCGCTTGTCTTCTGCTGTCGATACGTCTGTCATCTGTTCCCTGACCTCTGTGAGCAAAGATTGCTGTAAGCCTTCAGTATACGCTCAAACAATTTGTCCGGAAGCTCTGTCTCTTCATGTTCCCAGCCGCTTTCGGTCAGACGGTTGTAGAGCCCGAAAAACGCTCCCTTCGCCGCGTCTCCGAAGTACAGCGATCCGTAGTGCCACTCACCGCGCAGAGTCAGCAGGATCGACAGAGCTGCCGAGGATAGAGCCGGCGCGATGTAAGGTTTGTAGCCGAGTTCGCGGACTCGAAGATTAGCCTCTATCGTCAGTTTTGTGAGTTCACGGGAAGCTTCATCGTCATAGTCAGTCAGACTGTTGGCGATCACCAGATCGGATCCGTGCGGTCCGAAAGCCCGCCCTTCAGCCACATATCGCGCTTTTGCTCCTTCAGCGTCCTTCGCATAGTAGAGTGCACGGCGATGCATGACTCCGAGACCATAACCCTGGATCTGTCCGGGAGCAAATCCCGAGGCATCCAGAAAGGCAGCCGCCAGATTGTCAACAGGATCGCTTACGATACAGACCAGCCCGCGGTAACAGGCCGTCTTAGCGAGCGCTGCATAATGATCGATGATCTCGCGATTGGCGTCGAGCTGCGCCATGCGGACATCCTTTTCTGCACCCTCTTCCACCGGCGGAACACCTTTGCTCGCACAAAAGATCATGACATCACAGTCAAAGAGATCTTTCTCGTCCACGATCCTGACCTCGGGAAGATCAGTGTCCGGATAACCGATCTGGTTCATCTCCATCTCGAGACGCGCACAGTTCTTCCGGTTGATATCACAGATACCGATCCGGGAGATCACATCTCTTCCGAGAAGCTTAAGACCGATCAGCATAGTCGCTCCTACATCGCCGAGCGCCAGGATATTGACACGATTCTTTCCGCCGAGCTGAACCGGGCAAACGCCAAGAGAAAGTGGCTTTCCGTCAATTATTCCATTGGTTATGTCACTGATTTGTTTCACCACTCATTCCTCCCGGACCGCGGTGCAGGTTCAATCGCTTGAGCCAGCGGATATCATTTTCCACATATACCGATGGCGCCATCTGATCATCATAACCGAGACCGCCTCCCAACAGGGGGCGTCTCGGATGGTTCAGCACGGCACCGAGCCGGTGCAGTGTCAGCTTCTTCTCAAAGGTACGCTGATACTCCTGCTCCAATACCTTCAGGATCGACAGCGCGTTTTCCAGACAGGTGATCGAATACAGATAGATCTTGTCCGGATCATTGTCTCCCACAAAGGCAAAGCTTGTATACGGCATCATCAGATTGATCGATACCTCGTCATCTCCCTCGGGACCGTCGATCCCGTCACCTCCGATAAATGGATAGCAGTCTCTCTCGTTGAGCCACAGACTGATAGAGGGGATAAAATACGCTCCCTCGACATCTCTGCCGCGCACTGCCATATCATCCTGGGCGTTGCCCGTGAGGAGCCCCACAATGACTTTGCGGACCTCAACATCGGCCTCTCTCAGCGTCGGATCGATCTTGCGCATCCGCTGACCCGAGTGGAGCAGATCGTCGATCAGGATAGCCGGTCGGGCGAAAGATTTGAGGACTTTCGCCTGGTCTGCGAGCGTCTGGTAGTCTTTCATCTCACGGATCGTAAACCCCGACAGATCATTTTTAAAATACTTCTCAGTCTTAAGCGCCTTAGTGACTGTATTTGGCACTACCACGTCCGAGAGAGCCTTGCCGAACGGCACTGACAGATACGGCCCTCTCCGCCGCCTGGGATCAGGTGACAGACTGACTCCGTTCTCCTTCGCCACTAATGCGGCTATCTTATTGTGGACCGCACTCGTATTGAACGTGATGAGAAGCTTGCCCGGATAGATCTCCCGGAATGTCTCAAGAAGTTTCCGGTGCGCCTCGTCTATCGCTTTCTGTACGCGCGGATTCTTGTTCAGAGGTGCCTTGATAACTGTCTCGACATCGCGGAAGACCACGATCGGATCACGCATATCGACTGCGTAGATCGGATGAGCCTGATCCTCTGAGATATTGACGAATCCCTGCTTCTCAAGTATCCGGACCGTCAGCGGATCCATGCCGGCCTCACAGACCGGATGATAGACCGCATAGACATAGTCCTTCTCAAGCAACGCCGTCAGAAGCTCGGTCAGAAGGATCTGGCGCAGTGTCGCGATATCCGTCTGCTCTGCATAGAATGCTGAGATCAGCGCGATCCCTCCGGAGGCCTCCTCGCGGATCCTGGCAGCTACCGCTGAATCGGAAAACTCCCTGAGCAGATCGTGCGAACGCATTCTTCTCGCCGTCGCGAAGGCCGATACTTTTCTCTCCGTTTCCCCTGTACATATCACGATCGTACGCGCATCCGGGTGACTCAGACAATCCCGGATCTTCGCAAAATCATAACCTGCTTCTCTCAGTCTCTCCCGTATCTGTCCGGCGTCAAAGATCTCGCCCGGTTCGTACCTTCTGATCTCCATCTCCATCGCCTGCAGCACGTGCTTGTAAGCCGGCTCACGCGCGTAGAAATTGCGGTCATAGATATAGTTTTGAACTATGGGATCCAGGAGACTTGAGATATCCCGTCCGAGGTCGATATTGTCCCTGATCCTGGTGGAGCTTATATCCTCATAATATTTCTCCAGACTCAGCTCGACCACCTCACCGGTCACCGGATACTGCTCTCCCTCGGTCTGCAGTTCAACTTCCTCTCTCTCGAAAACAATGTGGTTGAAGGAATGTATGCTGTAGGGCTGAGGTTTTTTCTTGTAGCAGGAGGCATTCTGAATGACATCAGAACCCACCGCGATATAGAGCTCGCGCCCCTCAAAGATATGGCGCAAGACGCGCAGATCCTCGGGATTGGCTATATTGACCGATATATTGTTCGGGAAGATATACAGCCCCTGCTCATCTGCGATCGACATCGCGAGGATATCTTTGCGGAGCATGTGGGGCAGTGTCTTCTTGGACCATGAAAACTCATCAATAGCCAGATAGACTTCATAGCCCATATCGCGTATAGTCGTGGCGATCGCCTTGTGTCCGAGGCTGAAGGGATCGAAAGTGCCCGGGAAGAAGGCGACCTTTTTTTGCGGCGTGGAGGTGAAGTCACCGATATCGCTCTGATACTCCGACACAAATCGGTAGAGCTGGTTGAGTACCGCCGTGTTATTGTAGAAATTCAGGTCGTCATCCTCTGCGCTGTCCGGCAGGATCGTCAGGATCCGCTTAAAAGACCGGGAGGCGATACCTGCCTTCTGCTCCAGCGACAGGATATCTGAGGCGAACAGCTCGCCGTATGAACGGAACGCCTCTCTTGAAATAGCACTTTTATAGTATGCAAATCCCTTGAGCAGCATCCCGAGCATTCTCTGTCTGCGCGCTTCGGTCTGCGCTGCCGGCTCATCTCCTTTGTAGAGACCGTAGTTTTCAACAGCCACAGCCAGAGTGCCGAGTGCAGCTGAGGCTGACCGCTCATTGCCGGCGTTAATATATTTTTTCAGACTGAGGACCGTTTCATCTATCTCATCGGGAGACAGATACAGGATCACAACACCGAGATAATCCGGGATGAACCGCGAAAACTGATAATCCTCGATCTCCAGACCATTGAAAAGCTCTACAACAAGCTCGTTGCGCTGATCCAGAGTCAGCTGAGGAATGATCGTCAGAAGTGCCTCTCCGGCATTCTTGCGCACAGTCACAGTCTCACTGACTTTGATCAGATTGACAAAATGAGTCGCTATATGCAGCAATCTGCTCTTATCGGTCCCGTCTTTGATCGAGGCGAGCATCGCGCGGATATTGGCCGCCTTGATGATCCAGTGTGTCTGGATCTTCAGATCATCGAGAAACATCGCCGAGAGATCCTCCTCGCTCAGATCGTCTCCGTTGATCCCGAGCAGCTTCTGCTGTTTCTCCAGACAGTCCGCAATCTCCTCCCCGCAGAAATGTCCGATGACATCAAGTGCGATCAGATCCACACAGATCCCGAAGCGTCCGATATTCGCTCTCGCAAACTCCACTGCCTTGTTGATATAACTGTCCGGGCAATGTGAGGGACGGGTGTGCAGGGCGATCGAAAGAAGCTCAATCACGCGCAGTTCATCATTTCCGGCGCGGTCGAAGTAGGGTTCCAGCAATTCATAATATTTATGGCGACAGGACGGCCGGCAGTTATCTGAGACCGAACGGACAAAGAAATCCGTGTTGGCTATGATCCATTTCTGGTGCTGCTCGGCATATTTGTAAGACGGATTCAGGAGCAGTTCGATCATTCTCTCAAACATCATCAGATTGGTGATGTTCTCGTCCTGCGCCGGAATATCATCGGGCAGCTCCTTTTTGTACTCCATGCGATAACGGCCGACGATGCGCCCCATGACCCGGGCAGTCTGCTCGCGGATATCACTCTCGTGATGTGGCAGCATCTCATAGAGGAAGTCGAGTGTCATCGTCTTTTGTTCATCGCTCATATATGTCGAATACTCATTCAGAATATTCAGATAGGTGCGCGCATTCTTCCATCGCGTCTCGCTCCTGGCCGCTTCGATCAGACTTCCGAACTCCTCGGCATTGCTGAAGAGTCTCATCAAACGGATGTTGTGTTCGACCGCACGGCTCTTGATCTGATCGACGATCTCATCACCGGCCAAAAACGCTGTCTCATGAATTACAGGCTCAAGCGGTTCGGTACAGGCGCGCGGATACTCTTTTGCGCCATCCTCGATCCCGGTGTGAACACCGCGCTCGACCATAAAGTCCTCGAAATCCTTCAGTTTGTGATAGACCTTGGTATAGCGGTGTTTCTTGGCCTCATCGACATTGTCCAGCTTGTTCAGGATGACATCAAAAGCTTCCTGAAGAGAATAGAAATGTATGATCTCATTTCCGTCTGTGCGCGTGCTCTTATTGCGGAAATCCGAATAGATCAGCAAAAGAGACTCGACCGGCAGATTTTCCAGTTCCAGATCCCAGGTCGAATGGTTCGCCGCTATCCGGGCAACTCCCGGAAGACCCAGGCGGTTCAGACAATAATCCGTATAATAGTAATGGAGATAGGGGACGCGTTTTTCCTCGTGTTTGCGGCAGCCGTATTTACCGATGTCGTGAGTCGCTGCAGCCGCACTGAGCAGACCCAGATCTACCGGTATACCGGACTCCTTGAGCTGTGTCCCGACATACATAGCGATATAGTGAACACCGCTGACATGACCCAGCGTGTTAAACGGTGTCAGATCAGCGCCGATCCTCATGAATTCGTAGATATACATCTCATCAAAGAGACGCCTGAGCTTTTTGTACTCGCCGGCGTATGGCTCTCCTTCGATCTTCTCGTCCGGCAGGAAGACCATGTCTCTGGTCGGATCAAAGCTGCAGTTCTTCCGCTCGGTCTCATAGACCTTCCTGAAGAAAGCCAGCAGACTCTCTCGCCCCTCCCGGTATTTCCCGGGGTCAGAACCCGGATCTATATGAGGAAACAGAGCTGCGCGCAGCTGTCTGTAGCAATGCAGTCCCCAACCTTCCTCCGGTTCCACGAAGTCAGAACCTGCATACTGTTTCCAGACTGCGACGATATCCTCTGTATGATACCGGCCCGAACTGTCTGCCGTCAGTTTGTCTGACAGTTGTTCATAATTCGCTTTCATTGAACAGCTCCTATTTGAAAAACCCCGGTCGCTTGAACCGGGGTATTCGCATTTATTACATTATACGCTGGCTGTTGCCTATTTGCAATTACTGAGACTTCAGGGTATTGCCAGCCAGCTTGTCAAATTGCTTCAGCGCCTCCTTGGCTTCTTTGGAGAGTTTTGTCGGCGTCTGGATCATCAGCGTCACATAGTGGTCACCGCGCTTGGACGGGTTGTGTACATAGGGAACTCCCTTGCCGCGCAGACGGACCTTGGTATCGGTCTTGGTGCCGGCCTTGACTTTGTAGAGGACTTCCCCGTCCACGGTCTTGATACGGATCTCGTCTCCGAGCGCTGCCTGAGCAAAGGAGATCGGCACTGTCGAGAAAACATGGACGTCCTGACGTTCAAACAACGGATGACGCGCCACGCGGACCTCCACCAGCATATCACCGCGCGGTCCTCCGTTGACACCGGGCTCTCCCTTGCCGCGGAGTCTCACGACCTGACCGTCATCAATGCCTGCAGGGATCGTGACAGCGATGGTCTTGCGCTTGGAGACATAACCTGTACCTCCGCAGTCGGTACATTTTTCCTTGATGATCTTACCTGTGCCGTGGCACTGCGGGCAAGTCTGAACATTCTGCACCATACCGAAAAGTGAACGCTGTGAATAGACTACCTGACCGCGGCCCTGGCACTGCGGACAGGTAGTCGGGCTCGTGCCCGGCTTCGCACCGGTCCCGCCGCAGGTCGGACAGGGATCGTCCATCGTCACATCCAGCTTCTTCTCGCAGCCCTTTATCGCTTCGTCAAAGGTGATGCGCACGCTCTGACGGACATTGCGTCCGCGCATCGGACCGGTCGCACCGCCGCTTCTGCGCGAAGCGCCTCCGCCGAACAGATCGCCGAAGATATCACCAAAGATATCCGTGAAGTCTGCGCCTTCAAAATTGAAGCCGGCAAACGGATTGCCTCCGGCACCGCCGGCCTCAAAAGCTGCATGGCCGAACTGATCGTACTGAGCTCGCTTTTCCTTGTCCGAGAGCACAGCATAAGCCTCCGAAGCCTCCTTGAATTTGGCCTCGGCATCGGCGTCGCCCGGATTCATATCCGGATGATATTTCTTCGCCAGATCACGATATGCTTTTTTGAGTGCGGCGTCATCCGCATTGCGGTCGACACCAAGCACTTCATAATAATCCCTCTTTGTTTCTGCCATTTCTTATCCTCACGCATGCCGGATGCTTCACGCACCCGGCATGCTGCTGCGCTTGATATTGTTTAAGATCGCTCTTTACACCTCTTTGAATTCACCGTCAACGACATCGTCTGCACCGTAGCCTTCCGGGCCTGCATCGTCCGCTGCGCCTGCAGCGCCGCCCATATCGGGACCTGCGCCCTGTGCACCCGCTGCCTGCTGAGCCTGAGCATAGACTTTCTCGGCCAGCTTCTGAGCACTCTCGGTCAGCTTCTCCTGAGCAGCCTTGAGCTCTGCCACATCACTCTCGGAGACTGTCTCCGGCGTAGACTTGGCAAGCACATCCTTCAGTGCCTGGATATCCGCCTCTATCGCTGTCTTGTCAGACGGATCCAGCTGATCGCCGACATCCTTAAGCATCTTTTCGGTCTGGAAGACCATGGCATCCGCCTGGTTGCGGGTATCGACCGCCTCCTTGCGCTTGCTGTCCTCCGCCTCGAACTGAGCCGCTTCCTTGACAGCCTTCTCGATTTCTTCATCGGACATATTGGAACCGCCGGTGATCGTGATATGCTGCTCTTTCTTCGTGCCCAGATCCTGAGCTGACACATTGACGATACCGTTGGCATCGATGTCAAATGTCACTTCGATCTGCGGTACTCCGCGCGGTGCCGGGAGGATCCCGTCCAGCGTGAACTTGCCGAGAGACTTGTTGTCCTTCGCAAATTTACGCTCTCCCTGCAGGACATTGATCTCCACACCCGGCTGATTGTCGGCCGCGGTCGAGAAGATCTGGCTCTTCTTGGTCGGGATCGTCGTATTGCGCTCGATCAGCGGTGTCGCAATACCGCCCATCGTCTCGATCGACAGAGTCAGCGGAGTGACATCGAGCAGGAGTACATCGCCCGCACCGGCATCGCCGGCGAGCTTGCCGCCCTGGATAGAGGCACCGATCGCGACACATTCATCCGGATTCAGCGTCTTGCTCGGCTCTTTGCCTGTCAGCTGTTTGACTTTGTCCTGCACGGCCGGGATACGCGTGGATCCGCCGACCAGCAGCACCTGTCCCAGCTCAGCGGCTGTGATGCCCGCATCGGATAATGCGCGGCGCACAGGCTCCTCGGTCTTCTCTACAAGATCTGACGTCAGCTCATCAAACTTCGCACGTGTCAGTGTCATCTCAAAATGCTTTGGTCCCTCGTTAGTCGCCGTGATGAACGGCAGGTTGATATTGGTCGTGGTCGCTGTAGAGAGTTCCTTCTTGGCCTTCTCCGCTGCTTCCTTTAATCTCTGCAGCGCCATCTTGTCGCCGGAGAGATCTACGCCCTCTTTGTTTTTGAAATCTGTCAGCATGAAGTCAGTGATCTTCTGGTCAAAGTCATCGCCGCCGAGACGGTTGTTGCCGTTCGTGGCCAGCACTTCAATGACACCTTCTCCGATCTCGATGATCGATACGTCGAACGTGCCGCCGCCCAGATCATAGACCATGACTTTCTGTTCACTCTCATTGTCGAGTC
>OMSP01000173.1 GCA_900313775.1 uncultured Eubacteriales bacterium | reverse complement strand
GGTAATGTGACGGATGAGGAAGCTGCGCAGAAGAAGATGCAGTATGTCTATTTCGCCTTCTCTTCGACAGATGAAAGCGGCAATGTCACACTGATGACAGAAGCTGAAAAACAGCAGGTCAAAAAGCAGGCCGATCAGTTCGCGGCGAAAGCGAAAAAACAGAAGGATTTCAAAGCCTACGCCGGGGGACAGGGAATGAAAGTCGAGGAGGCATCCTTTGACAAGAACAGCACTGAACCGGATGCAGCCCTGATCAAAGCGGCGCTCGAGTTGAAGAAGGGAAAAACGACGGGCGTGATCGAGGGTGAGAACGGTTATTATGTGGCCCAGCTCACAAGCGAAATGGACCGCGAGGCGACCGATGCCAAGAAGGAGGAGATCGTCTCCGAACGCAAGCAGGAGGCGGTGACCAAACAGATCAAGAAGTGGAAAAAAGCTGCAAAGATCAAGGTCAATAAACGCCAATGGAAGAAGCTCAGCCTGACCAAGCAGGGCATAAAGATCAAGCAGGAAGAGGCTGCGGAAGACGCGGCCACGGAATAAAGAAGGGAGATCACAATGAAACACATCAAGACGCTCAATGAGAAGACACTGAACATGACAGTAAAAAAAGGCGGCTGCGGCGAGTGCCAGACATCCTGCCAGTCCGCATGCAAGACTTCCTGCACAGTGGGCAATCAGGAGTGTGAAAACAAAAAGCGTTGATCCATCAGTTTCGCAATAACGGATTTGATATTATCCTGGATGTCAACAGCGCGGCTGTCCACCTCGTCGATGAGGTGACAGCCGATATCGTGCGTTTGCTGGACGACGGCCATACTGACTATGCGCCGGGCGATCTGACTGACGGGCAGTTGATAAAAAGGATAACCGATCAAATGGCGGATAAGGCGAAGCCGGAGGAGATCCGGGAAGTACTTGAGGAACTGGACACCCTGGTAGCTCAGGGGCGTCTGTTCTCCGGGGACCCCTATGAATCGCTGATCCCGCATGTGATGGCGAACAAGACAGTCGTCAAGGCGCTATGCCTGAATGTGGCGCACGACTGTAATCTCGCCTGCAAATATTGTTTTGCCGAGGAGGGAGAGTACCACGGAAGGCGCGGGATCATGTCTGCAGAGGTGGGTAAAAAGGCACTGGACTTTTTGGTCAGGGCTTCCGGCGGCAGACGCAATCTCGAGGTCGATTTCTTCGGAGGCGAACCGCTGCTCGCATTCGACAGTATCCGTGAGATCGTCGCATACGGCCGTGAGCTTGAGAAGAGGCATGATAAGGTCTTTCGTTTTACTATGACCACGAACGGCGTGCTTCTGCGCCCGGAGGTGGAGGAGTTCTGCGACCGTGAGATCAGCAATGTCGTGCTCTCACTTGACGGCAGAAAGGAGATCAACGACGCGATGCGCCCGTTCAGGGACGGCACGGGGAGCTATGACTACATCGTGCCGAAGCTTGTGTCGATGGCGAAGTCGCGGGGAGACAAGCAGTACTATATCCGCGGCACATTTACCCACGAAAACCTCGACTTTGTCGAGGATATTCTGCATTTTTACGACCTGGGTTTCCGCTCGATGTCGATCGAGCCGGTCGTCACCGACGACCCCCGCTATGCGATCACGGAGGAGGATGTCCCCGGCATAAAGAGTCAATATGACAGGCTCGTGCGGGAAATGAAATCAAAGAAGGAAAAAGGTGATCCTTTCACCTTCTTCCATTTCATGATCGATCTGGAAGGAGGACCCTGTGTCTATAAGCGCATGAGCGGCTGCGGCGCAGGGACAGAGTATCTGGCAGTGACGCCATGGGGAGAGCTCTACCCCTGCCATCAGTTTGTCGGGCAGGAGGAGTTTTTGATGGGCGATGTCGACCGGGGGATCACGCATCCTGAAGTGGGAGAGCAGTTCAGATCTGTCAATCTCTACACCAAACCATCCTGTCGCGAGTGTTTCGCCAGGTTCTACTGCGGCGGCGGTTGTGCGGCCAACGCCTATAACAGCACCGGAAAACTGGACGGAGACTATGAGATCGGATGTGAACTTGAGAAAAAAAGGGTCGAGTGCGCCATAGCGCTCAAAGCATTTGGAAGTGAGGAAAGCTAGAAAATGATCAAGAGGAGTAAAGCAATCGTATGTCTGATTCTGACCGCGGTGCTGATCGCGCTGATGGCCATTACAGCCGGTCGCGGCTGGGGACCCGGACATAAGGGCGCGGCTAAAAACATCAAGCTGGGTCTTGATCTGGCCGGAGGTGTGTCCATCACCTATCAGACGAAGGAGAAAAATCCTTCCAAGACAGATATGGCCGATACCATCTACAAGCTTCAGAAGCGTGTTGAGGGTTATTCGACCGAGGCGAGCGTCTATCAGGAGGCCAACAACCGGATCACGATCGAGATCCCGGGCGTGACCAATGCCAACCAGGTGCTCGAAGACCTCGGAAGCCCCGGCGAATTGTATTTCATTTCCCAGACCGGCAGTGACGGTAAGGAGAATTACAGTTACAACAGCGAGACAGGCGAATACGAGTTGGCCGAGGGAAAGACGATCGAGTCTCTGGAGAAGGACGGTTCCATCGTACTCACCGGTAAGGAAGTTTCCAGTGCTAAGGCAGAGACGACCGAAGACGATATGAAGAACAAGCAGAATATCGTCTCTCTGAAATTCAACAAGGAGGGTACCAAGGCCTTTGCGGACGCGACGACTAAAGCGGCTGCCAACAATGAGACCATCGGTATCTACTATGACGGAGAGTTCGTCTCCGTACCGACAGTCAATGAAGCGATCACCGGGGGAAGCGCTCAGATCTCCGGCGGAGACATGGACAAAGACATGCAGATCGCCAAGGATCTGGCCTCCTATATCCGTATCGGCGGTCTTTCGCTGGCCCTGGAAGAACTGCGGTCCAATGTCGTCGGTGCTCAGCTCGGCGAGGATGCGATTCATACGAGTCTGATCGCAGGTCTGATCGGTCTGTTGATCATCTTCGTGCTGATGATGATCATCTACCGTCTGCCGGGACTCGTCTCCAGCGTCGGTCTGATCATTTATACGCTTCTTGTGCTGATCGTTCTGAATGCCTATGATATCACGCTTACCCTTCCCGGTATCGCGGGTATCATCCTCGGTATCGGTATGGCGGTCGACGCGAATGTCATCATTTTTGCCCGTGTACAGGAGGAGATCGGCGCAGGTGTGCAGATCGACCGGGCGCTGCGTTCAGGTTTCAAGAAAGCGTTCTCCGCGATCCTTGACGGCAATGTTACGACACTGATTGCTGCGATCGTTCTGTTCATCCTGGGATCCGGTTCTGTCAAGGGCTTTGCCCAGACACTGGGAATCGGCATCATCGTATCGATGTTCACGGCTCTGGTAGCAGTCCGCTGGATCATCTATTCGATCTATACGCTCGGCGCAAAGAATCCGAAGCTCTACGGCAAGAGGATCTTAAAGCCTGCGTTTGATTTCATCGGTCGCATGAAGATCTGGTTCGCGATCACCGGATGCGTGATCCTCGCCGGACTGATCATCATGTTTGTGCATATCGGTAAGAAGGAAAACGCTTTTAATTACAGCCTGGAGTTTATGGGCGGTACTTCATCGACAGTCTCTTTTGACAAAGACTATTCGATCAAGGAGATCGATTCCGAGATAATTCCCGTGGTTGAAAAGATCACGGGAGATGCCAATGTACAGGCACAGAAGGTAAAAAATTCCAATGACGTCGTGATCAAGACCAGGACACTTTCACTGAAAGAGCGCGAGCAGATGGAACAGGAACTCTCGGAAAAGTTCGGATTTGACAAAAAGGCGGAGACACCGGTCGCCACGGAAAATATCTCTTCGACTGTCAGTTCGGAGATGAGGCGTGACGCGGTGGTGGCCCTGCTCGTTGCCATTGTCTGTATGCTCCTGTATATCTTCATACGCTTCCGCGATATCCGCTTTGCGTTCAGTTCGATCCTGGCGCTGGTCCATGATGTGCTGATCGTAGTGCTGTTTTATGCAGTCGCGCGGATCTCGGTCGGCAATACGTTTATCGCTGTTGTCCTGACCATCCTCGGTTACTCGATCAACGCTACGATCGTTATATTCGACCGTATACGCGAGGAGATCGGTATCACGGTCAATCGCGAGAAACTGGCTGCTACGGTCAACAATGCGATATCCAAGACACTGACGCGCAGCATCTATACTTCGCTGACCACCTTTATTATGATCGGGATGCTGTATATTCTGGGTGTTTCATCGATCAAGGAGTTCGCCCTGCCGCTGATCGTCGGTATCATCGCCGGCGGCTTCTCCTCGATCTTTATCTCGGGTTCGCTGTGGTATCTGATGAAGACTAAATTAGGGAAGAATAAAGTTGCGCAATAAAAAATGGGTAGAGGTACGCAAAGGTGCCGATTACCCTGCGATCTGCCGACAATTTGATATCAGTCCCGTTCTCGCGCGGCTGATACGAAATCGGGAAATATGCGGTCAAACAGCCATAGAGAAATACCTCTATGGCAGTTTGTCTATGTTGGCTGATCCCAAAAACCTCCCGGATATCGGCGAGGCAGCAGGGCTTATGGCTGACGCCATAGACGCCGGGGCACCGATCCGCATCATAGGAGATTACGATGTGGACGGGGTCTGTGCAACCTATTGTCTGCTTGAAGGTCTGAGGCATCTCGGCGCCCATGTTGACGCGGATATACCGGATCGGAAGAGAGACGGGTACGGCGTAAATCCGCGTATGATCGAGCAGGCGGTAAGAGACGGAGTGGAAGTCATCCTGACCTGCGACAACGGTATCGGCGCTCACGAGGCAGTGGAGGCGGCTGTCCGTCAGGGGCTGTCAGTGATCGTGACCGATCACCATGAGATCGCCGCAGAAGGACTGCCGAAAGCGGATGCCGTCATCGACCCAAAGCGCTCAGACAGCGTTTTTGGCGAGAGAGAGATCTGCGGAGCGGCTGTGGCCTGGCAAGTGATGCGCTATCTTTATCAGTTTATGGGACAGCCGGAAGACCAGCTTGATGAGCTGCTTCCCTTTGTGGCACTTGCCACAGTCTGCGATGTCGTGCCGCTGATCGGTGATTCCCGGATCATCGTCAGAGAAGGGCTGATCCGTATGAAGACAACGGATCACATCGGGCTGTCGGCTCTCATTGAAGCCTGTGGGATCGAGCGTGACAAGATCAGCGCCTACCATCTGGGATTCATTCTAGGGCCGTGTATCAATGCATGCGGGCGCATGACTTCGGCCAAGGATGCTTTGAGTCTCCTCTGTGAGGAGGATCCGGATAAGGCAGTCAAAAAAGCAGCGCTGGTCCGAATGCTCAATGAGAGGAGAAAACAGCTGACAGACAACGGTCTGGAGCTGGCGATCGAGGCTGCAGAAAAAGCAAAGGAACACGGAGATAAAGCGCTGGTATTGTATGTGCCTTCCTGTGACGAGTCGGTCGCCGGCATTGTCGCGGGACGGGTCAAAGAGCATTTTTACAGACCGACCATCCTGCTCACGGGAGAACAGGACGGATGCGTAAAGGGATCCGGGCGCTCGGTAAAGGGTTACGATCTCTTTCAGGCGCTCAACACGCACGCCGGCCTGTTCGAGAAGTTCGGAGGACATGAGCAGGCGGCAGGATTGACCATCCGATCCGACAGGATCGATGAACTGCGCAGGGCATTGAACGGTGAAGATGCTCCGGCAGAGGAGATCCTGTCCGAGAAGCTATCGATAGACATGGTGCTGCCGTTTCAGATGTGCACGGCAGAACTGGCCGAAGAACTTCTAAGGCTTGAGCCCTGCGGTATGAACAACAGGAAAGCACTGTTTGCCACCCGTCATGTCGGTATCCGCAGAGCGCGTTTATTCGGCAGAGACAGACAGGTCCTCTCACTGGACATGTTCGATGAAACGGGACAAACCCTGGCGGGAGTGGTCTTTTCCGATGCTCAGGAAATGATCGGGCGCATCCGTCAGGAGACCGGTGTCGATATCGTACAGGATTCGACCGATCTGCTGAGCCCGATAAGACTGACGATTGCCTATGCATTGAATGTTAATGACTATGCGGGAGAGCGCAGCGCACAGGCTGTGGTCCGCGATGTGTTGATCGAGGGATAGGAGGAACAGGCATGGAGATGCAACGCGACAACTGCATTCACACGATTGCCAATCCTGATAACAATATGCACAAGCTGATGCCGCTCATGGAACAGACTTGTCCGGATCACACCATGCTCATTGAGGCACTGATATCCCGTGTGCGAAACTATGATGCAAACGCGAACCTCGATCTTTTGCGCAAAGCATATGACATGGCTGATGAGGCACACCGGGGACAGAAGAGAAAATCCGGAGAGGCCTATATCATTCATCCGCTCTGGGTTGCTGTCATCCTCGCAACGATGGAGATGGATGTCGAGACGATCATCGCCGGCATGCTCCACGATGTCGTAGAGGATACAGAGATACCGGATGAAACGATCCTGAAGGAGTTCGGGGACGATGTCCTGAAGATGGTCGATGGTGTGACCAAGCTCGGTCAGATCGGCTTTACGGCGGACAAGGTGGAAGAGCAGGCGCAGAATCTGCGCAAGATGTTCCTCGCCATGTCCAAGGATATCAGCGTGATCATCATCAAACTCGCCGACCGGCTCCACAATATGGTGACTCTCGGCTATATGAAGCGGGAGAAGCAGATCGAAAAATCCGAGGAGACGCTCGAGATCTATGCTCCGATAGCAGGACGCCTCGGTATCTATCAGATACAGTCGGCACTTGAGGATCTGTCGCTCAAATATCTCAAGCCGGAAGAGTACGCGAGTATCATGGAGCAGTTGTCCGAATACCATGAGCAGCGCGATCAGTTTATAAGCGAGACGACCGAGGAGGTCGTGGACCTTATGAAAAAGGCAAATATCAGCGCCAAGGTATACGGACGCGTCAAGCATGCATTCTCCATTTACAAAAAGATGGTCCAGCAGAACAAGAAGACGATCGATCAGATCTATGATATCTTTGCCATCCGCCTGATCGTCGG
>OMSP01000139.1 GCA_900313775.1 uncultured Eubacteriales bacterium | reverse complement strand
TTTTTGCTCTCCTTCGTGTGTGTCGTCGTGTGCTGTCTCTTGATTACGTATTCATCATACGTTTCAGACCGTCATACAAAGCGTCATATTTTCGACTTCTTCGCACGCAAATAAAAAAAGGTCCAAGACTCTGCGGTGTCCAGAGCTTCTGATGAAAAAGTCATATGTCTGCAGTATCAGAAAAGAAAGTGTGCTATAATCAATCTAATATGGCTTTGATATAGCTATTGAAGCTTCAACTGCAAAGAGACAATGTCAAGGAGGGTCGCTTTGAAGAACTTTATGAAAAGAGTATTGGTCATGTTACTCACGTTTGTTGTTGTTCTGACGGGCATAGCCCCGGGCGGGGTTCATGCCGCTTCGGCTATCGGAACTGTCACGATAAGCGGCAACACCAAAAGCTACACGGATCTGGGGGCCTTGGTAAATGATGTTAAAGGCTACAAGGACCAGACGATCCGTATTGAGATGCTGGCCGACTGGGGTAATGTGCGCCTCTGTATTCCGCAAAATTCCAATACGACCCTCAATATGAACGGACATATGTACAACAGAGGGCTCTCAAGTTATAAAAGCGACGGCGAAGTGATCTGGATCGACAGCAAAGCTACGATGACGATCAACGGAGGTTCCGCCGGCACCTCTCACAGCGTCGGAGTCTATACCGGTACATCGACGGGCTCAAAGAATAATACGACAAAGACTTTTAAAGGCGGCGTTATCGCGGGCGGCTACAGCTCCAACGGAGCGGGCGGTATCGACATCAAATCCGAAGTGACTCTGACCATGAACGATGTCACGCTCGCGGGATGCAGGGCAGAGCAGAACTGGGGGACGGACGGCTACGGCGGCGGCATCTGGGTCCACGGCGGCACGAGCACCGCGGGGACTGTCCGCATGAACAACTCGACCATCACCGGCTGTTACGCCTACAATGACGGCGGCGGTATCTACCAGACGAATCACAACAACTTCACGCTGGAGATGAAGAATTCTCATATTGATCAGAACTTCTGCGACGACGAGGGCGGCGGTATTGCGCTCGACGGAGAATCGCTGAGTATTACCGGTGACGATGAATCCACCGTCTCGGGCAACGCTGCCGGCGATGACGGCGGCGGCATCTACATTTGGAACGACAGCGTATCGGTCAGTAATCTGACGATCGCAAACAACCGCTCAGGCGGCAAAGGCGGCGGCATCTGCACCAATGAGGAGGGCATCAGTCTCACAAATCTGACTGTCACGGGCAACGAGGCTAAAGAGGGAGGCGGCCTTTATATCAATAACGACGGGAGCACGGTCAACGGCTGTACCGTCACAGGCAACAAGGCTTCCGATAAGGGCGGCGGCCTTTATACCGACGGCAGCGTGGATGAGAAATTCAAATTCACCGGTCCCTGTGTCTTCAAAGACAATACCAACGGAGATCTGCGCCTGCGCAGCAGCGACCGCGCGAACTTCACACTCGGCAGAGGCGCGGATGTGCGAGTTCTGTTCGATGATCCTAAAGACGGCATGATGGTATCGGAGGGAAGTGTCGGCGACACGATCAAGAATACGAACTGCATCAGATTCATGACCTGTGCAAACAGCGGATATTGGTTTACCTTCAACAATGAGCCGAATCAGAGAAAGATCTATCTGGAAAGCAAGAACCATCACCCGGCCAAAGGCGAAGCGTACGATCCCAATACGGAGATCGCGATGTCGTCGGAGGAAGCGGCACCAAAGGTATGGGGTACTTACCAAGAAGGAGGAAAAGAATACGATCTGCTCCGTGGATTTTTCACTTATCCGAGCATGGAGAGCGGCGATGCGGACGGCACATCGGTCTTCTATTATTCAGACGGATATTTTGCCAAAGAGCCTGAGGTCTACAGCAATCAGCTGGCAACGGCCTCATGGGCATTGAATATGTCCGGCGGACATCTGCGCGCGGGAGGGGTCACGGATTATTCCAACAAGAGTGCCGCAGCCAGACAGTTCTTGGCCGATATCGGATGCGCTGACGAGACGATATACGTCAATGATTATATGCTCGAGAAACCCGGCACAGACTCGATGGGCGTATCGATCGCGAGCAAACAGCTTCAGTCGAAGACCGACCCGACGGGCTATATCCTGATCCCGATCGCGCTTCGAGGCGTCGGATACGAGGCCGAGTGGGCCAGCAACTGCACATTGGGTGATGGCTCGCGCTATAACGGCGAGGCTCAGGGCTTTGCCGAGGCGGCCGAGATCGCGATGGACGAAGTTGAGTTTTATATCGAGAAATATGATCTGACCGATAAGATAGCGGACGGAAAGGTCAAGTTCTGGGTCAGCGGTTTTTCGCGTTCCGGCGCGGCGGCCAACCTGCTCTGCAAGAGACTCGTGGAAAAATACACGGAAAAGGGCAACAAGGTATACGGTTATCCCTGTGAGGCCCCTCAGGGCGGCGTGGACAAAGCCGAAAAATTTGCTGACAAGACCAAGTATTACTGTATTCACAACCTGATTAACTATGCGGATCTCGTTCCGCTGGTAGGACCTTCCCGTATGGGATTCAAGCGCTACGGCGTGGATCACTATATTCCGGGAGGGGATGCAGGCGAAGTGAAGACGGAGACAAGAACGATCGGGAACAGCGCGGACAACGCCGGCGCCTCGACCGTGACGACCTACCATGACAACGAACCGCTCCTGACGAAGAGAGATCAGGATGAGAATTGTGACAATCCGGTATATACAGAAAAAAGAGCAGCGGCACTCAAACAGATGACAGCAGTCGATCCCGGCATGGTCTTTGATGATTACTTCCACGTCGGGGCGATCAACTTCATTCCGATGGATATCTATGAAAAAGGAAGTTATAAATGGATGGAAGAGGACTACATCCGCGACTTTATCGAGTTCATGCAGGAAGCCAGGATCGGCAGCCGGAAAGTGTGGGCGGAGGAAGAGGTCAGTTTTGGCGCCACCACTTACAGCACGATCCAGAAAGCGGCAAGAGACTCGATGGCTCTGCTGTTCGGAATGACATCGGAGAAGAAGACCGGATTTATGAACCGTGCTTCGGCGATCATGAACGCCATCTCCTATGTCTCTCTGAGCGAAACTGATATGTTCAATGTCTGGGATGATGTGATCGGCAATTGGAGCAAGCTCAGCGCTGCGAAGAAACAGAAGTATACGACCTTCATGTGGACCAAGCTCGACGCGACCGGCGCGTTTGAGTTCCTCGATGCCTCGGAGAAAGCCAAGCTGGAGAAGAACTGGCCGGCACTGGCCGACATGATCTTCGGCATGATCGACGCCGATTACGCGACAGATGAGGTCTATGACACCAACAGGACCATGACCTATTTCGGTACGCTCGCGATCAATATGTCCCGGATCCTGCAGCAGCACAATCCGGAGGTCAATTTCGCCTGGACCCGCACAAAGGACAGCTACTATTTTGATGAAACAGAGAGCTATACGATCACGCCGCCGACGTCCGTCGGTGAGCCCGAGGCCCGGATCGGAGAGCAGGAACTGACCCCCGGCCAATCGGAACCCGACGAGTTTGCCGGCAATCAGACACTGATACTTACAGGCAGCGGGCGAAAAGGCGCAGCGGTCTACTATGATCTGGATCTGGTAGGGGATGATAATACACACAGGACACTCGAGAAGAACAAGCTGTACCGCGGAGGCGTTGATCTGTCGACCAGAGGCCAGGAGGAAGCGGACTATGAGATAAAGACCTACGCTCTCTCCTACGGGGTCAAGAGCCCGGCGGCGGTCTATAAGATCAACATCGTAAACAACATCGACTAGCACAAAGTCACTGTCGTGACGAAGGTCGACGACGAGAGCGGAGGTGCACCAAAGACAAAGACAATTGCCAGTCGGCATGCAGAGGGACAGAAGGTCCGCGTCGTGTCCGGCGAACCGCAGGGTATGGTCTTTGACGAAGGGAGGGTCACTGCCGGCGAGACAGATGTGACGGACGATATACTGCCGGGGAATGAAAGAAAGAGCGCAACGGCCGAGTTTACGATGACCGGGCAGGCCCTGACGTTTACTGCCAAGTACCGGGAGAAAGTCAGCGAGATCATGCTGCGTCCGAACGATGGAGAAAACTCGTGGTTTGGGGAGGACATACCTCTGCCGACGAGCATGATCGTTGCCTGGGGCGACTATGGCATCGATGAGAGCATGGAAATCAATCAGCTTCAGTGGAGTTATGAGAGCCAGGCAGGCGAGGTCATCTGCGGAAAAGGAGATTGGACATACAAGAACACAGTATACAAACTTGTCATGACCGTTCCGCAGGGAGAAGATCTTATGTTCACAGATGAGGTCGTTCTGTCGTTGGATGATGCTTTTAACATCGATTTCAACAGAATGGTGGACAAGTACACTATTACAAAGAACCCGACAGACGGAAGCCTCAGAATAGAGCTGATCATGAAGAGACTGACCGATGAGGGGGCCGAGCAACCAGGAACGGACGATCTGTGCAAGCTGACCGTAGATCCATATGATCTGAACCTGCAGGCTACAGCGGAAGGCGAGGAGGCGCGAGTCTACTATGGAAAGCGCGGAGAAAAAGTAACTCTGACAGCGCCAAAACTGGAGGGAGAATCCTTCTACAGCTGGGAATCGACGGATACTGACCTGATCCCGGATGAAGACCGGAAGGAATCCGAGATGATCGAGATCACTATCCCGGATAAAGAGGAAACCTCTATCCGGGCACAGTACGCTCCTGTCGTCACCAGAGTCGATGTGGAGATGGAAGATCCTGTCGAGGGAGAACCGCTGGCCAGACGCGTCAAGAGCATGAAGGTGACGGTCATGAACACCTTCGAGATATCCAAGGATAATGTCGGTCTCACATGGACGCCCAATCCGGGCGGCGGCAGGAAAGCAGATTATGAAACTGCCTACACTGCCTCCTGCGCGATGATCAAGACCAAAAAGACAGTGGACGGTGAGGAGAAAGAGGTCATCCATGTTACCAACGTGACAGAGGGAGAAAACTACGGACAGGAGAATGATATCATCGGGCAGTTCAGATACGCGGACAACCTCGAGGTCTATGTCAACGGCAGCAGGGCCATATGCGACACGGAGAATAATATCGTTTATTATACCTTCCCGCAGACAGAGGCTTGCGAGACGATCCTGCGCGCAGTCAAACAGCCGGATGACATCACCGGCTTAGCGTACGGCACGACCGGCAAGGGGATCAAAAAGGTCCTGCCGGGTACGGCTGAGATCGTCGTGGCTGACCGCAGCATCAGTGAGGCTGAGATCAACTGGACCACGGTGTCGCAGGATCTGGACGATTCCGAGGAGACAGACGAGACTGTCTGGAAAGCAGAGGGAGAGCTCCGGCTTCCCGAAACTGTCAAGAACAAGAATAATGTGGACACAAAGGTCTCCGTAAAGGTTACGGTAGACGGCGCGCCGTATGCATCCGCGCCGAGAGCGTCTGTAGACACAGGCAAATACCTGGCAGGGCAGACGGTCATACTGTCAGCCGACACACAGGGAGGGACGATCCACTATACCACAGACGGATCGACTCCGACAAGAGAGAGCACTGTCTTTGACGAGAAGCATCCGATCGAGATCAGCACGGCACAGCTGAAGGATGGTTTTGTCCTTAAGGCGATGACATCGGCAGCCGGATTCAGAGACAGCGCAGTATCGGTCTATGAATATGAGTATCAGGACAAAGTCCTTGTTCCTGCCGGCAACTCGCCTGAATTTAACGCAAAAGCACAGACCGGCGTGGAGGCGAGCGCAGCGTATACGCTGCAGGCAAGATCCGGTAAAGGCCTCGAAATCGACGGAAACGGCAACGCGGTGGCGACAGGAGTCGGAAAATACACTGTCACAGCGCATCTGAAAGACGGATATCAATGGAAGATACCCAGGAAATACGATCCGGATGACGACGGATATCAGCCGTACGATCTGACGACAGAGGATCAGCAGATCACCTTTGAGATCAATCCGGTCTCACTGAAGGGGGCCGCCGTAAAGGCTTCAAACGCTGTATATACAGGCAAACTCATCAAACCGGCAGTCACGGTCACGGTGAGAGGATTTACAGTGCCGGCAGACTACTATACGGTCATCTATACCGGCAACAAGAAAGTCGGGACCGCGTCCGTCAGAGTGGCGGCTAAGAGCGGCCTCAGCAAAGATTCTGCCACGGGATCCTTTAAGATCGTCCCGAAGAAGGCTGTCATCAAGTCTGTCAAAGCCGGAAAGAAAAAGCTGACTGTGAAACTCTCCACTAAACCGTCGAAAAAAGGCGGTACCCGCTATCAGATCCGGTACAGGAAAAAGGGAACTAAAAAGTGGAAGAAGGTCAAGACCAAACGGGCAAAGAGGACGATCAAAAAGCTCAAGAGGAAGAAGAGATACCAGATCCAGGCCCGCGCGTATAAGGTCGTAAACAAGAAGACCTATTACGGAGCCTGGAGCAAGGTAAAGACCTCGAAGAAGATCAAATAAGGAGAGAGATATACCGGACAGAGTCCGGAGCTGAAGGAAGGGATCCGATATGCAGCAAGCTACAGAGACCGGGGGAAAAAAGGACATCGTATTTCCTGTTCCGGAAACAGTAAAAACACCGTGGTTTGGCAGCACGGGGGAACTGCCGACGACACTTGAGTATTTCAACGGAAGCATCTATGAAATGGTCGAAGCGGTCGCGAAAGAGCATCCGAGTTTTGTCGCCATGGATTTCATGGGCAAACATATCACCTACAGGTATATGATCGACCAGATCAATAAATGCGCCAAAGCTTTGCGCGTGCTGGGGATCCGCGAGGACGACAAGGTCACGATCGCTATGCCCAACTGCCCGCAGGCGATATATATGCTTTACGCAGTAAACCTGGTGGGTGCTGTCGGCAATATGGTACACCCGCTTTCGGCGGAAAAGGAGATCGAGGAGTATCTCAACATCTCCGGCAGTGTCATGGTCGTCACGCTCGATCAGTTTTATCACAAGATTGAGGCGATCCGCAAAAACACGAAGGTGCAGAATGTCATCATCGCCCGTATCAAGGATGAGATGATCCGCCCGATCAAGGTCGGCTATATGCTGACCGAGGGGCGCAAGATCGAGCGCATTCCGAAGGAATCGCCGGTCTTCCAGTGGCCGGAGTTCATGCGTCTGGCTCATCACTGCGGTTATGAGTACCGCGTCAAGCGCGGCCCCCGGGATCCGGCTGCCATACTGTACTCCGGCGGTACGACCGGCACGACGAAGGGGATCGTGCTGACCAACTTGAATTTCAACGCGTTGTCGGAGCAGGTCGTAAGCGCCAACCCGATGTTCCGCCCGGGCGACAAGATGCTGGCAGCGATGCCTCTGTTCCACGGATTCGGCCTCGGCGTCTGCCTGCACACGATGCTCTCGCAGGGCGGCCGGTGCGTGCTGGTGCCTCGCTTCACACCCAAGAGCTATTCCAAACTGATCACCAAGGCGAAATGCAATTTCATTGCGGGCGTTCCGACTCTGTACGAGGCGCTTCTGCGCCTGCCGTCCATGAACGGCGCGGATCTGTCCTGCCTGAAAGGGGTCTTTTCAGGCGGCGATTCCCTGTCGATCGAGCTCAAGAAAAAACTGGATAAATTCCTCTTCGATCACAATGCGAAGATCCAGGTCCGCGAGGGATACGGCACGACTGAGTGCGTGACCGCTTCCTGCCTGACTCCCCCGCAGATGCACAAGGAGGGGAGCATTGGGATACCCTTCCCGGATACCTATTATAAGATCGTGGAGCCGGATACAGACAATGAACTGCCCTACGGTGAAGAGGGGGAGATCGTGCTTGCAGGGCCGACCGTCATGAAAGAATACCTGGACATGCCTGAGGAGACGGCGCAGACGCTGCGCACACATGAGGACGGACTGACATGGGTCTACACCGGAGATCTTGGCATGATGGATAACGAAGGATTTATCTACTTCAAAGGACGCGCGAAGCGCATGATCATCTCCTCCGGATACAATATCTATCCGGCACAGCTCGAAAACATTTTTGACGCGCACGAGAAGGTGCAGATGAGCTGCGCGATCGGCGTGCCCGACACTTATAAGATGCAGAAGGTGAAAATGTTTATCATGCCGGCTGTCGGTGTTGCGCCGAACGACAAGCTCAAGGAAGAACTTTTGGCATACGGACGCAAACATATCGCCAAATACGCGATGCCTTACGATATTGAATTCCGCAAAGAACTGCCCAAGACGCTGGTCGGCAAGGTGGCCTACCGGATTCTCGAAGAGGAGGAAGCTCAAAAGAGGGCGGAGAAGGAAAAAACAGAAGAGTAGAAGACATCTCTTTGCCCGTTTACGGTTTCAATGCCTGCCGTGTTTATGGTATGATAAGTCCATGAAACATTACATCATAGTCAAGTTCAAAGACGGGACGGATGTGCAGTCGCTGTATAAGCCGGTGAAAGAGATCTTCGAAGAGACGCTCGGTATAGACGGCATACACGGCGTGGACATCAGGACGTCCTGCTCGGACAGAGACAACCGTTACGATCTGATGATCGTGATGGATATGGATCCCGAGGCTCTCCCGGCGTATGACGTATGTGAACCACACCTTCGCTGGAAAGAGCAGTACGGTCCGATGATGGAAAAGAAAGCGCTGTTCGACTGTGAGGATTGACATCCGGTACCAGGCAAACAATTATCAGACAGGAGGAGAAGAGGCATATGCAATACACAAAAGAAGTGGAAGAAATGATCTGTGTCGCTAAAGGCCCGGATCATGGCCCTGCTCCGATTCCCGAGGAAGGGAAATGGGTACAGGCCAAGGAGATCAAAGATATCTCCGGGTACACACACGGCATCGGCTGGTGCGCTCCGCAGCAGGGCGGATGCAAGCTGAGCCTGAACGTGAAGGACGGCATCATTCAGGAAGCGTTGGTGGAGACGATCGGCTGCTCCGGCATGACTCATTCAGCCGCAATGGCCAGCGAGATCCTGCCCGGCAAGACGCTTCTGGAGGCCCTGAACACCGACCTCGTCTGCGACGCGATCAACACCGCGATGCGCGAGCTGTTCCTGCAGATCGTATACGGCCGGACTCAGTCCGCGTTTTCCGATGACGGTCTGCGCGTCGGAGCCGGTCTCGAAGATCTCGGTAAGGGACTTCGCTCCATGATCGGTACGATGTACGGTACAAAGGAGAAGGGCGCCCGCTATCTCGAGATGACCGAAGGTTATGTCGTCAAGATGGCGCTGGACAAGGACGATCAGGTCTGCGGCTATCAGTTCGTCAATCTCGGCAAGATGATGGACGCGATCAAGGCAGGCACGCCGGCCGGCGAAGCCTATGAGAACAACCTCGGAACTTACGGACGCTTTAAAGAAGAAGACGGTGCGGTCAAATGGATCGACCCGCGCAAAGAATAAGGAGGTGCAGCATGGCTTTATTTGAAAACTATGAAGGACGTATGCCTCAGCTGCAGCCTGTTCTTGACAAGTACGGCTTCAAGAGCTTTGAGGAAGTAAAGGCTTTTACCAACGAACACGGTGTGGATGCTTACAGCATCGTCGAGAGCACACAGCCGATCTGCTTTGAAAATGTCAGATGGGCCTATGAGCTCGGCGCCGCGATCGCTATTAAGGAAGATGCAAAGAACGCCGCCGAAGCGGCCAAATGGATCGGCACGAGCCTCCAGGCTTTCTGCATCCCCGGTTCTGTGGCGGATCAGCGCCAGGTAGGTATCGGTCACGGCAATTTGGGCGCGATGCTGCTGGACGAGGCGACCGAGTGCTTCGCTTTCCTCGCCGGCCATGAGTCATTCGCAGCAGCGGAAGGTGCTATCAAGATCGCTCTGAATGCGAACAAAGTCCGTACCAAACCGCTGCGTGTTATCCTGAACGGCCTCGGCAAGGATGCCGCCATGATCATCAGCCGTATCAACGGATTTACCTATGTGCAGACAAAGTATGATTATCTCTCCGCTGATGTCAAAGAGGATCATGCGCTGACGATCGTAAAGGAAACTCCGTATTCTGACGGCGAGCGCGCGAAGGTCCACTGCTACGGCGCTGACGATGTCCGCGAGGGTGTTGCGATCATGTGGCATGAGGGAGCGGATATCTCCATCACGGGTAATTCGACCAACCCGACACGCTTCCAGCATCCGGTTGCGGGCACATACAAGAAAGAGCGTCTCGAAGCCGGCAAGAAGTATTTCTCGGTGGCTTCCGGCGGCGGCACAGGCCGTACGCTGCATCCCGATAATATGGCAGCAGGCCCCGCTTCCTACGGTATGACCGATACGCTTGGCCGTATGCATTCGGATGCCCAGTTTGCCGGATCTTCATCTGTCCCCGCACACGTGGAGATGATGGGATTCCTCGGCGCCGGCAACAACCCGATGGTCGGCATGACTGTCGCTGTCGCTGTTGCGGTCGCGCAGGCGATGGGGAAATAAGCTGATCCGGGAAAGGACCCTGACAGTAAAAATGAACGCCTCCCGTGAGGGAGGCGTTCTCTTTTGATTATTGTCTTTCTTTTATGCTGCCGTTTCTGTAAGCCTCAAGCAGCGCTTTCAGATCCTCGATCTGTTCCGCCAGATCCCGTCCTGTATCGGTGTCAGCCACCAGCTGCCTCTTCTCGACTTTTTCAACGACATGCATGACCGGCGCGCGGAACACCTGTGTGCCGTCCGGCTGCAGAGGACTGTACGGCTTGTGTTCGACAAGAGCCATCATATGAGAGTTGTAGATGAATGTATAGCCGGCGATGCCGGTTTTCTTCTGATAAGCCTTTGACATACCGCCGTCGATGATATAGAGGAGACCGTCGGCTTTTCTCGGGCTCTCCCCGTCTTTCAGTTTGACGGGGACGTGACCGTTGATGATCCTGGATGTGGACGGGTCGAGACCGAATTCGCGGATGATCTTCTCGACCGGCTCCCTCTCATTGATCAGAGAGTAATAGGCTCCTTTTGTCTCCGTATGAGTCGATGTGTCGGCGATGAACAGTCTCTCAAATGTCGCCATCCTGTTTTTCCCGAAAAGCGGGGACCGGCTCCCGTTCCACAGATACCACATCAGATCACCGGGCTCACCGCCTTCGACGGCCGCTTCAGGTGCGTAGTAATGCTTTCTCACCTGATCGTCGAGATACTCAAACAACGCACGGCCGTGGTGCGCTTCGCCCGCCAGCTTGACATCGATGAACTCGCCGTCGTCAGTCATCGGAATGCACCCGTGATAGAGGAGGTTGCCGTTGACGATCTTAAACAGCGCTCCGTGCTCGAACAGAAGGCGGACATGAGACTGGAGCTTTTCAGACTGTCTGAACGAAGCCTCAAGCGCGTTCACGACAAAAAGCTCATCTTTGGACAGTTCATAGGGATGTTCCGGATCGATCGTCGGGAAATGCGTATCTTTGAGCGGCCATTCCGCGCCGCCGATCGTAACGGTCCCTTTCTCCCAGTCGATCTTATCGAGAAGCAGACGGCTCTCCATCTTATACTCGGGATGTCTCATGATGCACTGCCCTTCGACTTTGAGCAGGATCACCGAGATCGCCTTGTTCATCTTGGAGGCCATTCTCATACTGACAGGGTCAAACCGGTTTTCGTCATAGACATGCGGTTTAAACTCGGTACAGGGATCATCCCAGTAGACCGAAGCGGCCAGGGAGGTCAGAGGTCTCAGGTTGATGCCGTAGCCGATCTCAAGCATGTCAAAATTATTATAACCGATGTTGTTGCGC
>OMSP01000114.1 GCA_900313775.1 uncultured Eubacteriales bacterium | reverse complement strand
CTTTTGTCCAGCACCTTCATGCGTTTCGTCGCTTTTGTCCGCCGCAGGAGATCTTCCCGGCAGGGGATGCCGGTCTCCCGTGACAGTGTCCGGGCGATAAGTGCCGACTGATTATAACCTCGTTCCCGCCGACGGCGCTTATGCAGCGGGACCGGCAGGATCAGACTTGTTTCCCGGTCGCGGAGCCAGTCAGAAAAATGAGCCGCCAACTCGCGCCCGAAGATCTCCGCATTCACACGGCGGTCATGAAACTTCAAATCGTAGACCGCCCGGCGCGGCGCTCCTTCATGCACCCAGAGGGCACGACCCCCGTCAAAAGACCGGTTTCTGGAAGTGCAGTCGTGACAAAGCTGTTCTCCGTTATGAAGCGGCTTTCCGCAGACAGTGCAATAAGGCTCTCCTATGACCGGATAATGTTTCCGGCATTCCGGACAGATATCATCCGCGTGTATCCGTCCCTTGTAAAGTTTTCCGCAAAACGGGCAGACAGGCGGAAAGAGCAATTCCCATAACAGCATATTTCCTCCGTTCCCCGTTCCCCGCGATTCAATTGAAAACTACATGTCGATTTCAGGAACTCAATTCCTGAAGGCGCTGATCCAGTCCGCTGTAACGCCTGTTTTCTCGGTTGTTCTCGATCATGCGCAGCACGACCAACCGTCTGCCGACGATTACGACCAGGCGTTTTGCCCTTGTCACTGCCGTGTAGAGAAGATTGCGGCTCATCAGCTGCCGCGGGCCTGACAGAAGCGGCAGGATGACTGCCGGATACTCGCTTCCCTGCGATTTGTGGATCGTCACCGCGTAGGCCAGATCCAGTTCCGGGAGTTCGTCCCGCTCATAAGTGATCACCCGGTCTTCGTCAAAGCAGACCTCAAGGGTCTCGCCCTCCGGATCGACGTTCAGGACCGTCCCGAGGTCGCCGTTGAATATCCCTTCTCCCTTGTCGATAATCACGCCGCCGGCTCCCCTCACTTCCCATTCCTTGCGGTAATTATTCTTGATCTGCATGACCTTGTCTCCGCGGCGCAGTATCTTGTCCGCAAATCCGAGCTCCGGTTTGCCGTCACCCGGCGGATTGATCATCCTCTGGAGGAATAAATTGAGCTGCTCCACTCCGAGCGCGCCTTTGCGCATCGGGGTGAGCACCTGGATCTCTTCGCGATTCACCTTGAGAAACCGTGGCAGTTTCTCTTTCAGCAGGGTCAGCACTTCCTGTTGGATCACCTGCTCATTGTCCCGCTGCATGATGAAGAAATCCTCGCTCTGATTGTCGAGCTCAATCGGCTCGCCCCTGTTGATCCTGTGGGCATTGACGACAATATCACTCTGACCGGCCTGCCGGAATATTTTGGTGAGCATAACCAGGTTGAAGCAATGAGAGGCGATCATATCGCTCAAAACACGGCCGCAGCCGACACTCGGCAGCTGATCCCTGTCACCGGCAAGCACCAGATGCGTCCCTACCGGTACGGCTTTTAACAAAGCGTACATGAGCGGCAGATCCACCATGGACATTTCGTCAATTATGATCAGATCAGCCTCAAGCGGGTTTTCCTCGTTGCGGGCAAACATGCCCTCTCCTTCAGCTCCCGCACCGACCTCCAGCAACCGGTGGATCGTCTTGGCCTCGAAGCCGGTCGCCTCGCTCATCCGCTTGGCTGCACGACCGGTCGGTGCCGCCAGAAGAAAGCTCATTTTCTGCCGTCTGGCGCAGCGTATCAGTGTGTTAACGGTCGTGGTCTTTCCGGTGCCGGGGCCGCCGGTCAGCAGAAGTATTCCGCAGGCAAAGGCCGAGATGACCGCCTGTCTCTGCTGCTCGTCAAGTTCCTGTTCCTGCTCTCTTTCGGCACGGGAGATCATGCGGCGCAGGACCGCCTCATCGACTTCTTCACGGATATTGAGATCCGTCAGCATTTTCGCAGTGTTGATCTCCATGAAATAGAGACGGGAGAGATAGACGTGTCTTTCGCTGTCCGTCTGTGATACAACGACCAAACGGTCGATCGACAATTCTAATAGGATCTCATCCAGATCGAAGCTCTCGACACCGAGCAGATCGCAGGCGTTGGCATAGAGCTCATCCTCGGGCAGATAGACATGACCCTCACCCACACTCTGCGACAGTGCGTAGACGACACCGCTGCGAATACGGAATGCCGAATCGACAGGGATACCTGCCTCTGCTGCTATCGTGTCCGCAGTCTTGAATCCGACTCCCTCAATATCCTCAGCCAACCGGTAAGGGTTGTTTTGTATGACTGCGAAAAGCTCCTGCCCGTAGCGTTCATATATCTTAGCTGCCAGCCGCGGCGTGATGCCGAACCTCTCCATATACATCATGGCGTCGCGCATCGCGCTCTTCTCCTCGACCTGCGCGCCTATGCTACGCGCGATACGCGGACTGATGCCTTTGATCTCCGCGAGTCTCTCCGGCTCCTCCTCTATGATGCGGAATGTCTCCTCTCCGAATGTCTGCACGATCCGGGAAGCGAGTTTCTCCCCTACCCCCTTGATGGCACCCGAGCCGAGATACCGGGCGATCGACTCCTCATCTTCCGGAGTCTTCACAGTCAGTTTTTCGACCTTCCACTGCATACCGTAAGTGGGATGAAGGACAAACTGACCCTCGACATCGACCAGCTCCCCCTCATGAAGAAGAGGTATGCTGCCGACACAGGTAACTTCTCCGTCTTCGTTTTCAAGCACAAAGACAGAATATCCGTTTTCCTCATTTCGGAAAATGATATGATCGACGTAGCCGGTCAGATGCTCCATGCAGGCTCCTTTATCTCGTCAGAAGATAGGTGGAACGCCCGTTTTGAAGGACTTTCCCGATACCCAGAGCCAGTGCCCGGACCGGATCGCCCGCGGTCATGGTCCGGATCTTGGTCTTGGTCTCGATCAGTTTTTCCATGCCTCGCATCCGGCTGCCTCCGCCTGTAAGAATGATGCCGCGTGACAAAATATCTGCACAGAGCTCCGGCGGAGTCTGCTCAAGCACGGACTGTACCACCTGCACGACCTGGGAACTCAATGGAGACAGTGCTTCGCGGATCTGTTCCGAGGAGATCTCAACTTCGCAGGGCATACCGTCCTGCAGATTTCTCGCGGTGATTTTCATGGTCAGATCACTGGCAAGAGGATAGACGGTCCCGATCTGTATTTTGATCTCTTCCGCCTGATTGTCGCTGATCATCACATCCTGCGTTTTGCGCAAATGATCAACGATCGCCTTGGTGAAATCATCGCCTGCTACCCGCAGTCTGCGCGCTATGACGGGATAACCGAGAGAGACTACTCCGACATCAGTCTTACCGGCTCCGATATCGACAACGATACTGCCTGTCGGCCTGCCGGCATCTATTCCGGCTCCGAGCGCCGCAGCTAACGGTTCCTCAACAAGAAGCACATCACGGGCACCTACCGAGTACCCGGCCTCCAGAGCCGCGCTCTTTTCGACCTGCGTCGCCCCAGAGGGGACGCTTAAGGCCACTTTCGGCTTAAGGACGCTCCGCCGGCCGATCGCCTTGGTCACGAAATAGCGCACCATCTCCTCAGCCATCCGATAGTCGGCAACTATACCGCGTTTGATCGGATGGAGGTCCGCCAGGTTTGCCTCACCGCGCGCCAACAACATCAATGCTTCCTCGCCGATGCCGCGGATCATGTCAAGACTCCTGTCATACGCAACGAGCGACGGTTCCTTGAGTACAACGCCCTTGCCTTTGACAAACACCAATACGCTGTCTGTTCCCAGATCGATTCCAACTTCTATTGCCATAAGATCTCCTTTAAAAACTGTCCGGTATAGGATGAGTCGACTTTCGCCACCTCCTCGGGGGTGCCCGCCGCGATCACCCGGCCGCCCGCGTCTCCCCCTTCCGGTCCCAGATCAATGATATAGTCCGCTGTTTTGATCACATCGAGATTGTGTTCGATCACGATCACGGTGTTGCCGTCGCCGACCAGTCGTTTGAGGATAAAGCCCAGCTTCTTGACATCCTCAAAATGCAGTCCTGTCGTCGGCTCATCCAGAATATAGACGGTCCTTCCTGTCGACCTCTTCGAGAGCTCGGTCGCAAGCTTCACGCGCTGTGCCTCCCCGCCTGAGAGCTGAGTCGACGGCTGCCCGAGCTTGATATAGCCAAGCCCTACATCGTTAAGCGTCTGAAGCTTCTTGGCCACCGAAGGCACATTCTCGAAGAAATGAAGAGCTTCCTCGACAGTCATGTCCAGCACTTCATAGATATTCTTGCCTTTATAGCGCACTTCGAGCGTCTCTCGGTTGTATCTCTTGCCGTGACAGACCTCACAGGGCACATAGACATCGGGCAGGAAATGCATCTCGATCTTGATGATACCGTCGCCTTTGCACTTTTCGCAGCGGCCGCCGTGGACATTGAAAGAGAAACGCCCCTTTTTGTAACCGCGCTTCTTCGCATCAGTCGTGGCAGCAAACAGATCACGGATAAGATCAAAAACTCCTGTATAGGTCGCCGGATTGGAGCGGGGCGTACGCCCGATCGGGGACTGATCGATCGCAATGACTTTATCTACCGCTTCCTCACCGTCTATCTTCTGATGTTTGCCGGGTACGATTCGTGCCCGGTTCAGGTCTCTTGCCAGTCTCTTGTATACGATCTCATTGACCAGCGAAGACTTTCCTGATCCGGAAACTCCGGTCACGCAGGTCAGCACTCCGAGAGGAAACTTCACATCTATCTGCTTCAGATTGTGCTCGGCCGCGCCGCGGACCGTAAGCCATCCGCTCGGCTCAAGTCTCTTTTCCGGTATCGGAATCGATCGTCTCCCGCTGAGATAAGCGCCGGTGACCGACGCCGTACACTGTTCCAGATCATGCGCTGTACCGATCTCCAGAACTCTCCCGCCGTGTTCCCCTGCTCCCGGACCGATGTCAACGATACAGTCGGCCGTCCGCATGGTCTCCTCGTCATGCTCGACAACGATCAGCGTATTGCCAAGATCGCGCAGGCGCTCAAGCGAGTCGAGCAGTTTCCTGTTATCCCTCTGGTGCAGGCCTATGCTCGGCTCGTCCAGGATATAGGTCACCCCGACCAACCCCGACCCGATCTGCGTTGACAACCGGATGCGCTGAGCTTCCCCTCCGGAAAGCGTTCCGGTCATCCGGTCAAGCGTCAGATAACCGAGTCCGACATCATGAAGGAAACTCAGTCTCGCGCGGATCTCTTTTAAAATGAGATTGCCGATCGTCCGGGCCTGCCTGCCGAGCTCCAGATCTTCCAGAAAACAGATCAGTCCGTCCACTGTCTTGGAAGTCATCTCTGCAATATTGATACCACCGACAGTCACCGCCAGCGAACTTTCCTTCAGCCGCTGACCATGGCAGACCGGACAGGGTGTGATGCGCATATAGGACTCGTATTCCGCCTTCATTCTGTCGGAAAACGTTTCGCGGTAGCGTTGGTGGAGATTGCGGATCAGCCCCTCGAAGGCTACCGGATAATCCCCCACACCGCGCTGACCGTGGTGGTGGACAATGACTTCTCTGCCGCCGGTGCCGTCGATAAAAACGTTCTGCACCTCCTCAGGATATTTTTCAAACGGCGTGTCCAGATCAAAGCCATACTCCCGTCCGAGCGACTTAAGAAGCGAGTAGGCAAACCCCTTGCGCGAGGTCACCGCCTGCCAGCCCGGAACGGCGATCGCTCCCTCATGAATCGAGAGAGAACGGTCCGGTATGATCAGGTCGATATCAAACTCCATCTTATAGCCGAGTCCCGAACACTCCGGACAAGCCCCGAAGGGATTGTTGAAGGAGAAAGAACGCGGCTCGATCTCCTCGATACTGATCCCGCAGTCAGGGCAGGAGAAATTCTGTGAGAATGTCATCTCCTCACCGCCGATAACATCAACCGTCAGAAGACCTCCGGAGAGTTTCATCGCATTCTCGGCAGAATCGCTGACGCGGCTCTCGATCCCTTCTTTGATGACCAGCCGGTCGATCACGATCTCGATCGTATGTTTGATATTCTTGTCGAGTGTGATATCCTCCGACAGCTCATAGAGACTGCCGTCGATCCGGGCGCGCACATAGCCGCTGCGCCGCGCTGAATCGAGGAGTTTTTCATGACGCCCCTTCTTGCCCCGTACCACAGGAGCCAGCAGCTGGATCCTTGTCTTTTCGGGCAGTTTCATGATCTGATCGACCATCTGATCAACGCTCTGTCGCTGGATCTCCCGCCCGCAGTTGGGACAGTGCACGATACCGATACGCGCATACAGAAGACGCATATAGTCGTAGATCTCTGTTACAGTGCCGACCGTCGACCGGGGGTTGCGGTTCGTCGACTTCTGGTCGATCGATATCGCCGGCGACAATCCGTCGATGCTCTCGACGTCCGGCTTTTCCATCTGTCCGAGGAACTGACGCGCGTAGGAGGACAGTGATTCCATATAACGCCGCTGTCCTTCCGCGTAAATGGTGTCAAAGGCAAGCGAGGACTTGCCCGATCCCGACAGGCCGGTAAACACGACCAGCTTATCGCGCGGTATATCCAGATCGACGCCTTGGAGATTGTTCGCGTTCGCTCCGCGGATCCTTATGTAATTGTCTCCGGGGTGCCGTTTCTGATAGCTTCCCCCGACAGATGTTTTCTCAGTCATTTTTTAAATACTCTTTCAGCTTGATCTGCTCATCACGCAGTTCAGCAGCTGTCTCAAAATCAAGCTCGGCCGCTGCGCGGCGCATGCGTTGATTGAGCTTGTCCATCAGTTTTTTGATCTCTGCGTATGTCATGGACTCCGGATCTTTCTCCAGACGCTCCTTGCTTTCCTCTACTTTCCTGGATATGGCGATCAGATCGCGCACGGACTTCTGGATCGTCTGAGGCGTGATCCCATGCTCTTCGTTGTAGGCCGCCTGGATCTCGCGGCGTCTTGCGGTCTCATCGACCGCCCGTCTCATCGAATCTGTCATCACATCGGCGTACATCAGCACACGTCCTTCGGAGTTCCTCGCAGCGCGTCCGATCGTCTGGATCAGCGATGTCTCCGAGCGCAGGAATCCTTCCTTGTCCGCGTCCAGGATCGCGACCAGAGCGATCTCCGGGATGTCCAGTCCCTCCCTGAGCAGGTTGATGCCGACCAGGACATCGAATTTATCCAGTCTCATATCCCGTATGATCTCAGCCCGCTCCAGCGTATCTATATCCGAATGCAGATAGCGCACGCGGATACCGACATCGCGCATGAAACCGGTCAGATCCTCTGCCATACGCTTGGTCAGCGTCGTGATCATCGTCTTGTGTCCTGCCTTCGCTTCACTGCGCACTTCGCCGATCAGATCGTCGATCTGACCCTTGGTCGGTCTGACTTCGACCAGCGGATCCAGCAGGCCGGTCGGACGGATCACCTGTTCTGCCCGCAGCAGCTCGTGCTCAGCTTCATACTGCCCCGGTGTGGCCGAGACAAAGAGTACCTGGTCGAGTTTCCCCTCGAACTCCTCAAAGGAGAGCGGCCGGTTATCGAGTGCGGACGGCAGCCGGAAACCGTAATTGACCAGCGTCCGTTTGCGTGACCGGTCCCCGTTGTACATTCCGCCGATCTGCGGTACGCTCATATGGGACTCGTCGATGATCAGCAGAAACTCATTGGGGAAATAGTCCATCAGCGTATACGGCGGATGACCCGGCTCCAACCCTGTCAGATGCCGCGAATAATTCTCTATTCCCGAGCAGAATCCTGTCTCACGCAGCATCTCCATGTCGAACCGTGTCCGCTCCTCGATGCGCTGCGCTTCGATCAGTTTATCATTTCTCTTAAAATAGTCGATGCGCTCAGCAAGCTCCTCTTCCACCGCGTGAATAGCCCTCTCCTGCGCGTCTCTGGAGACGACATAATGGGAGGCCGGAAAGATCGCAATATGCTGCAGTTCACTGACGGTGCTGCCTGTCAGCGCGTCAAACTCGACTAGCCGGTCAATCTCATCGCCGAAAAACTCCACACGCACGGCACGGACATCAGAACCCGCAGGGAAGACATCGAGCACATCTCCGTGCACGCGGAAAGTCCCGCGCTTAAAGTCCATATCTCCCCGCTCATACTGCAGGTCGACAAGTTTTTCGATGATATCGTCCCGTGCGCGTTCCTGCCCCGGCCGCAGAGAGATGACCATATTGTGATAGTCGATCGGACTGCCCAGTCCGTAGATACAGGATACGCTCGCTACGATGATCACATCGTCCCGCTCCGACAGAGCCGCAGTCGCCGAATGACGAAGTTTGTCTATCTCATCGTTGATCGATGAATCCTTCGCGATATAAGTGTCAGACGAGGGCACATAGGCCTCCGGCTGATAGTAATCATAGTAACTGACAAAGAACTCCACGGCATTGTCCGGAAAAAACTCTTTCATCTCACCGTAGAGTTGTCCGGCAAGCGTCTTGTTGTGTGATATGATCAGCGTCGGCTTGCCCACAGCCTTGATCACATTGGCCATCGTGAATGTCTTGCCTGAACCGGTCACGCCGAGAAGCGTCTCAAACTGATTGCCCTCGAGAAATCCGTCTGATAAAGCCCTTATCGCCTGCGGCTGATCGCCGGTCGGCGCATATTCAGAATGTAATTTGAACTCCGCCATCTATCTCTCCATGAGTGCTTCGGCAATGATCATGTCCTCAGGCGTCGTCAGTTTGATATTGGCATAGCTTCCCTCTACGATCAGTACTCGCCTCCCGGTCGCAGCTTCGTAGATCATGGCATCATCGGTCGCGGTTTCCTTAAGCCCTGCATCACCCCGCAAACAACGTTCATAGGCCTCTGTGATCTCCGCCAGGTCGAACGCCTGCGGGGTCTGGATCGCGCGCAGACAGTCGCGCTGCAGGATCTCAGCCAGGTGATCACCCGATACCATCCGGGTCGTATCTTTGACCGGCATACCGCATACACAGGCGCCTGCTGCCATCACACCTTCTCTGACACGGTCGAGCACCTCCCGTGAGATCAGAGGTCTTGCTCCGTCGTGAATATATACATATGCCTGTCCGCCATTCCCAAGCAACTCCCGCGCTGCCGCGAGTCCCGCGCACACCGAATCGGCTCGCTCTCTGCCGCCGGGCACAGCAATGATATCACCGCCCAGTTTCCTGACATCCTCCAGATAGTCTTCAGAGGTCACCACGATGACAGCGTCGATCCAGGGACACT